>NZ_LWEY01001312.1:0-42986 GCF_001634935.1 Oleiphilus sp. HI0043
AGAATTTTGTAGCAACTAAGCACGCTGACCATAAGCGCTTAGCGCTACACGCGATAGCCGAAATAGTAAACGGATTTGTATATCGTATTGAAGAATCAGAGACTCGGATAAGGACCTGGACTCATGCCCAATCTCGATCTTTCCATTCTAGTAGTGGATGACACAAAATTCAGCAGCACAATCATAGCCAAAACGCTTGGCAAAGCAGGCTATAGAGACGTCCGCATCGCCAACGATGCCAACACAGCCCTAGCGATGCTAGACAAGCGCCAAGCTAGTGTACTCATTGCAGATTGGTTAATGCCAGAAATTGATGGCTTAGAGTTAACAGCTCAAGTCCGGCAGTTAGATGAGCAAAACAACCACTTTACTTATGTAATACTCTTGACAGCGAAAGAAGGTAGCAGCGCTCTAAATGAAGCCTTCGACAAAGGTATCGACGACTTCATCTTCAAGTCAGAAATGTCTAAGCAACTTCTTCCTCGCGTGTATGCCGCAGACAGAATGTCAGAGCGACAGAATACTTTACTGTCTGCAAATCATTTGCTCATTGAAAACAATAAACACCTCGAAGAAAAGAATATTGTCGATATTGAAACAGGTATTGGTAATAAACGTCTCGCGCAAGAGACTTTAGCAAACTTTCTGAGGCACACCGAGTCTCGTGGTGGCGCAATTAGTTACATGCTAATTGATATCAAAAACTGGCCTGTCATCAAAAAGCAGCACAACCACATGACCTGTGAAGAAGTCGCACTAGGTATAACGCGCCGCTTAAGAAGCCTAATTCGCCCCTTAGATGTTCTTTGCCGCGTTGCAGAACATCAATACGCGATCATCGCTAACTTTGGCAACATAGATCATTGCTCTATCAGTTCTTATCGCCGCATTCATGATGGTATAAATCTAAAATCTTTCCGCACAGCTTCCGGTTATGTGTCAGTCAAAATCGCATCATGTATTTGTACAGTTGATGATAGTGCCTCAGTGCCGCGCGTAAGTGACATAGAAGAAGGCTGCCAACAGCAAATGCGCCAGGCAATTGAAACAGACACGATTGTAATCTCTCGCTGGAAGAATGAGCCGAACACTAGCATACTGTAAATAGCCCGATTAATACTCCAAAATGGGATAGCACGGCAAGGGGTTGATCATGCTAGGGGTGAAACCCTCCGCCTGCCGTTTTCGTTATTTATTCAATATAAGTAGACTGCCAAAGCCTGTAGACCGAGCCGTCTATAGGCTCGCTAGCAGGCTAGTACATCACATCACAGCACCTCACAATAGCAACACAATCCCTTACAAGACCTTACTCAAAAACTATATTGTTACGGCCTCTTATAACCTAGAATTATTTTCGTGGATTTGAGTAGTATCCCCCGTTAGCGGAGGGTTTTGTTGTACCTCCGCTGTTTTTTCGGGCTGCTATTATCCAAAGCTATTTACAAGTTCTTCATCATTTTCGTTTTGCTTATCTTCAAGCAATTTAGGGCTAAGTTTTTATGAACTTAGCCTTTTTTTGTGTCTGTCCGCTTTAGTAAAGGCGTGTTCTTAGCACTTTCTCCAGGTCATCAGATAACAAAATTTCAAACCTGATACCGATAAAAGGGTTAGTTTTATATTCATATTCCCTAGGAAATGTTGTGCCAATATTCAACTGATAGAAAAACCAGCCTTTATACAAATTACGTCGATAGCGAATTTGCGCAAAATACTCTGATACAACGGTATGATGCTGTCGTTCATCGGCAGAAAATCCAAACGAGTATTCCAGCGCTCGCCGCTGATTGATGTCATGGAAAAAAGCAAGGTTTTGAACGTATCGCCTGTGTCCGTACCTTTCATACCAAACAACGGAAGACTGTAGACGAAGCAGATAAAAGTCACCAACCAAGCGATCAAAATCGAAAGATGATCGGGCTCCTGCCCCCCGGCTTTCATACCAAAACAACTCTGGAGAGAAAGTTAATGACCACTTTTCTGACAAACTCCAGCTACGAATTCCTCGAGCCCTTGAAAATATATCGGGGTCCAAATTTGCTTTAAGCCCCCAGTCAAAGGAAAGGCGATCCCAATGGCGTGCATCAAATAAAAGCCTAAAACTTGCATTAATGCCATCCTCACCGGACTCTTCACTCAAGGAGGACCTAGTACTCTCCTGATCCACGGAGTTTTCTGCTTCTTCATCTTCACTTTCCAAAATAAAACGAAAACGTCTTTTTGTTATGGGTAAATCTAAACTAAAACGCAATCTATGAAGCGCTTCTGTCCCATAGTATTTCGACTCACCTAAGCCCAAATAAAGTTTTACATAACTTTGATTGTGATCTGAAATGGCTTCTAGATCACCCATCAAACCATCAATATATGCGCCTAAAGCAACGATATCTCCGGCCAATGCTCTGCGTTTTGTTTCAATCCAGGAGATAGTCGAATTATCGAAGTAAGGGGAGCCCTCTGCTATCTCATCTTGAGCGCTTGAGTCACCCTCATAGGAAGCTGGCAAGGCGATGTCGGTCTTTTTGAGTTCATTAGCATCGACATAAGAAATGCGCCACGATAACAACACACAGATAAAAACAAGCAAACGATGAAACATTCTATAATTATTTTTATATCGACCTTGGCGCATCAAACAACCCACACGTTGAACCAAAATAGTGCAAAACTAATCCATCCGTGAACCGTATATGAACTTAAGCTAAGTCAATCTTAAGTGCCTTATTAAAGAGACTTGCAGCGTACTTAACCATGTTGAGTTAGAATCATACCTCCAATGGTATATAAATTGCTGCGATAACTTGCAAAAATTAGCAATGTATTGATTATAGCATTCATAACACGGCAGTACGGAGATTAGAGATGAAGCAGCAGCTTGTGGTAATCGGAAACGGCATGGCTGGAATGAAAGCTGTAGAAGAGTTAGTCAGCGCCTCTCCTGAAAAGTTTGATATTACGGTCTTTGGTGCTGAGCCCTACGGCAACTACAACCGAATCATGCTATCCCCCGTACTCTGTGGAGAAAAGTCCATTGAAGATATCATTATTCATGACCGGCAATGGTATCACGACCATAATATAACCCTGTATTCCGGAGCAGATAAGCTGGTTATTGATATCGATAGAAGCAAACGTTGCGTCACAGCACGTGATGGCACTCAAGCACGTTATGACAGACTACTGATAGCAACAGGCTCTAAACCCTTTATTCTTCCTATTCCAGGAAGCAAACTCGAAGGTGTGATCGCCTTTCGCGATATATATGATGTCAATAAGATGCTTGCCTATAGCGAGACAAAAAAGAATGCAGTGGTCTTAGGCGGCGGGCTACTAGGTCTTGAAGCAGCCAACGGCCTTGCGCAGCGAGGCATGCACGTTACCGTTATTCATAGCAAGGAAGTGCTCCTTAACAGACAGCTCGATGCGACAGCCGGTCACTTACTCCAGCAGGAACTCACAAGCCGAAACGTTAAGTTTAAAATGCCGGCCGAGACAGAAGAGCTTCTTGCAGATGATTCAGGGCATGTTAGAGCCGTTCGCTTTGCCGATGGAAGTGAGCTCGACTGCGACTTATTTGTTATGGCGATTGGCGTCAGGCCAAATTTTGAACTGGCTGAGAAAGCGGGCTTACATTGTGAAAAAGGCATTGTTGTCAGCGATACATTACAAACGTACGACCCTAGCATCTATGCTGTGGGGGAGTGCATTCAGCATAGAGGCGACACTTTTGGCCTGGTAGCACCTTTGTTCGAGCAAGCCAGAGTATGTGCTAATCACCTCAGTGGCCACGGTGTTGCGGAATACAAGACTCTCCCCAGTGCGACCAAATTAAAAGTAACCGGTATTAACTTATTCTCACTCGGTAATTTCTTAGGTGATGAAGAAAGCGAGGAAATCCGTTTTTCTGATCCTTCTGCCAAGGTATATAAAAAGCTTGTTATCAAAGATAGGCACATCATAGGCGTTGTTCTATATGGCGATACCAAAGACGGCTCATGGTATCAAAGCTTACTTGAACAGCGCTGCAATATCGAAGACATGAGAGAGTTTTTGATATTCGGCCAAGGCTACTTTCAAACCGCCAAGCAAACTACCACCTTAGATTTAGCGGGTTAGGAACATCAAGATGACTCAAATGATCAACTCAACAGAGACAAGCACAAAACCGCAGGAAATAAAGACCACCTGCGCCTACTGTGGTGTAGGCTGCGGCATTATTGCAACAACACACGCTGATAACAGGGACGTGACAATACAAGGCGACCCGCACCACCCAGCTAACTTTGGCCGTCTCTGCTCAAAAGGCTCGGCACTAGGTGAAACCCTAGATCTATCTAGCAGGCTATTGAAGCCCATTATCAAAGGGAAAACGGCCAGCTGGGATCAGACTATCAATCATGTCGCTACCCGATTTAAAGAAACTATCGATCAATATGGCCCCGAGTCCGTTGCGTTTTATGCTTCTGGCCAGCTCTTAACCGAAGATTATTACGTCGCTAATAAGCTGATGAAAGGGTTTATTGGCAGCGCCAATATCGACACTAACAGCCGTCTATGCATGTCTTCCTCCGTCGTTGGCCATAAGCGCGCCTTCGGCAGCGACACGGTTCCCAACTGCTATGAAGATTTTGAACTCTCTAAGCTAGTTGTTCTGATAGGCTCTAACGCAGCATGGTGCCACCCGGTACTGTTCCAACGCATCAAAAAAGCCAAAGAAACAAACCCGGACATGAAGCTCGTCGTTATTGACCCTCGAAAGACCGATAGCTGCGATATTGCCGACCTGCATATTCCAGTGAAAATGGGTAGTGATGTCGCCTTGTTTAACGGCTTACTCGCCTTCTTATATCAAGAGGGAGTAATCGATAATGACTACCTCGAACGATATACTGAAGGCTTTGATCAATGTATTTTGGCTGCGCAGCAAGATGCCTTCAATATTTCAACTGTCGCCGAGAAGTGTAATGTTGCCCCCCACATCATCAAGACTTTTTTCGAATGGTTTCGTGATACACAAGAAACATTGAGCCTATATAGCCAAGGGGTCAATCAGTCTTCGTCCGGCACTGACAAAGTTAACGCCATTCTCAACTGTCACCTAGCAACAGGGCGCATTGGAAAACCTGGCAGCGGCCCCTTCTCATTAACGGGGCAACCCAATGCAATGGGGGGGCGTGAAGTTGGCGGTCTAGCAAACCAACTCGCGGCTCACCTAGAGTTTAATGAACAGGACACAAGCCTACTTAGTGAGTTCTGGAATACCCCAAACCTTGCCAATACACCAGGCATGCCAGCGATTGAGCTCTTCGACGCCGTCGCATCAGGAAAGATCAAAGCCCTATGGGTCATGGCAACCAACCCGGTCGCCAGCCTTCCCAATGCAGAAAAAGTAAGGAAAGCCATTGAACAATGTGACTTCGTCGTTGTGTCTGACTGTGTCGCTCATGCGGATACCTTAGATCGAGCCGAAGTCAAACTGCCCGCTTTGGGCTGGAGCGAAAAAGACGGTACTGTCACCAATTCCGAACGACGAATTTCGCGCCAACGAGCGCTGCTACCACCAGCAGGTGAAGCCAAGCCCGACTGGTGGATTATCTGCCAAGTAGCCAAAGCCATGGGCTACCACGAAGCATTTAATTTTAAATCTGCTGCCGATATTTTTCGGGAACATGCAGCACTAACAGGCTTTAAAAATACGGCTGAACAACGGCCTAGAGATTTCGATATCTCTGGCTTGGCAGAGCTTAGTGACGAACAATACGACTCGCTAGAACCTGTGCAATGGCCCGTAAACAACACTCACCCGAATGGTGTAAAACGATTTTTTTCTGAAGGAGGTTTCTTTACCGCCTCCGGCAAAGCCAAACTCATAGCACTCAGACATCGCCCACCTGTTAACTCATTGTCAGAGGCCTGGCCCCTTGCTTTGAATACCGGACGGGTTCGAGACCAATGGCATAGCATGACCCGCACTGCCTTATCAGCGAGGCTAAACCAGCATAAGCCGGAGCCCTATGTCGAGATCACTCCTGAAGACGCTCATAAGTTCGGTTTAAGTCAGGGCGATATAGCTGAAATAGAAAGTCATTGGGGAAGCATGCTTGCACGAGTGGAGGTCACTAAACGCCTTCCGCAGGGAGAGCTATTTGTCCCCATGCACTGGACCTCTCAATTCAGCAGCCAGGGGCGCGTTGGAGTAGTCGTTAACCCAGAGATTGATCCAATATCCTTCCAACCCGAAAGCAAGCACACGCCGGTTAGCATCAAAGCTTACCAAACCAACTGGCACGGTTTTGTTATTTCACGTCACCCTTTAATTCTTGATGGCATTGACTACACCGTACTCATCAAAGGCGATGGCTACTTCCATTACGAACTTGCAGGAAGGCGGCAAATCAAGCACTGGCAAACCCATCTGTCCAGTCAAATCAGAATCCACTCAGGAGAGCTAGAGTGGCAAACCTATCAAGATGAGCATCAAGGATTATTTCGAACCGCCTGCTTTAATGAAGGCATACTTCAAGCTGTGCTCATCGTAGGTTCGAACTACCAACTACCCGAGCGAAGCTGGATCGCCTCATTATTTAGTCATACCGATAAGCACCCTGAAACCTTAGATACAGAAAGCCGCATGGCTTTATTAACAGGCAAACCACCCATAGGTACGCCGGATGTCGGTAAAATCATATGCGCCTGCTTTAATGTCGGGAAAAAAACCATTCAAACGGCAATAAAGGAACACCAACTAACAAGCCCACAGGAAGTTGGAAAAGTCTGTAAAGCTGGCACCAATTGTGGCTCTTGCGTACCTGAGATAAAAGCGCTATTTACTTAAGGGCAAGCTGACAATAAGCCTCGTACAAGCTAAGTACGAGGCTTATTCCTCCTAAGGGTCGTAGCGGCTAACGAGTACGGTACTCGGCTGACGAGGGGTGTTAAAGCCTTCCGAGGCTTGCTCATTAATTTCGATCAAGGGCACATCTGAAACTAAAGGGTCGAGTTGCTGGGCGTCTTGCCGAACAATCCAATAGCTTGCAACAAACGAAACGGTGAGCGCTGAGTATAAAATGGTATTTCGAGTATATTTTTTCATTCATTAATCCCTGCTTTTTATTTTTAAATTTTTACAACGGAATAAGAACAACACTGATCTTTTTTTAACCAGAAATATGAGTCTACTCTTTCATTTTTATACTGTCTACTATTGAAATACAGATCCCAAACTACTCAGGGTAACCTGTAATATCGCGAATTGTCTTATAAAGTGGTTGCAGCTGGGGATACATCTTCAAATAAACTTCTTTATACAAACGAGCATACAACTTAACTCGTTCAGGGTTTGGCTGAAACACCTTGCCAACACGCGCCATATTCTCAATGGCTTCATCGAAGCTTGCATAAACGCCTAAACCAACAGCAACATCAATGGCAGCCCCTAAGCCAGAGGTTTCATAGGTGTGAGGTCTTTCTGCAGGCATACCAAAGACATCAGCAGTTAATTGCATCGCGGCATCACTTTGAGAGCCGCCCCCCGAGACACGCAAGGTTTTCACCTTAAGCCCGTTTCGCTTTTCCAGACGCTGCATGCCTTCCTTTAAGCCGTAAGCCAAACCTTCCAGAATAGCGCGATAGATATGGGAGCGAGTATGCACATCACCAAACCCGATAATACCGCCTTTTGCCTCCGGCCCAGGGTCGCGCACACCCGGTGACCAGTATGGTTGCAACATAAGCCCCATCGAGCCCGCCGGAACCTGGTTCACCAGTTCATCAAATAACTGTTCAGGTTCTATGCCTCTCTCTTCGGCTATCTTTTGCTCTCGTAGGCCAAACTCTTTTTTGAACCAACTCACCATCCAAAAACCGCGATAAATCATAATCTCGGATGAAAAGTACTTTGGAATTGCAGCCGGATAAGCCGGCATGTATTTAATCGGTCCAATATGTTTAGAGTTAGTTGTATTGATTGTCGCTGTCGTGCCATAGCTCATACAAGCGATATCAGGCCGGTTGCCGCCAGAGCCGATAATCTCGCAGGCTTTATCAGACGCCGAGGCAATGATAGGTAAGCCTTCATCTAGCCCCAAATGAGTTGCTGCCTCTTTGGTCAAAGCACCTAATGATTCCCCAGGATCTACCAGCTCAGGTAACATGTCTTTGCACAAAGAAGGCAAAATCTTAAAACGCCAGTCTGATTCAGCAGCCCACTTTAACTTCTTATAATCAAAGGGAATGTAACCAACCTGGGCACCAACAGAGTCTTTAAATTCTCCCGTTAGCTTAAAGCTCAAATAGCCTGATAACAGCAGAAACTTATGTGTCTTGCGCCATATTTCAGGCTGGCTCTGGGAAATCCATAATGCCTGCGATTTCTCTCGAAATCGATGTACAACATCTTCAACCCCGGCGATTTTAAACAACCACTTCCAAAAACCGGGCACATCCCCTTTTACCTCTGCCCTACGCTGGTCTAGCCAGACAATGGCTGGCCTCACAGGCCTTCCCTGCTCATCAACATTAACGACCGTACCGCGCTGCGTGGTGACCGTTGCTGCAATAATCCTGGAACGATCAATATCAGCTGCAGCCCATAGTTTATCGCAAGCTTTTTTTAATGAAGACCAGTAATACTCTGGATCTTGTTCAGCCCAGCCCGGCTGGCTAGAGAAGTAAGGCTCGAGCTCTTGTTTGCCCTTAGCGATCAAATTACCTTGGGTATCAAATATTATGGCCCGAACACTTTGAGTACCGTTATCAATGGTGAAGATATACTGCTCGCTCATCACACCACCCGCTCTTCTTTTTTGGCTTCTTCGACAGGAAGAGAATAATGAGCACTAATAATACGCTGATACCTGCTCGCCTCCTGATCCCAACGAGGCTCATCCCAGCCTAAAGCTTCCAAACAATGAGCCTTGACGCGAGTAAGCACGGCCTCACCACCTTTAGGAAGAACAAGTCCTAAACGAGTGCGGCGCAGCATTAGATCGTCTAAATGCACGACTAGTTGAGTTTCACAGGCATAAACAAGCTCAGCGAATATGGTATCACTAGTCAAGACTTTGTCTGCTAACTCAGGTTTCCTATCTACCAGCTCAACGATACGTTCTGCGCCAAAGCCATAGCGTCCTTTTAGCCTACGAATCTGAGGTGCATTGATATGAGCTGAAGCCATTACATGGTCAGTCTCAGGAAAGTGTGTACTCGACTTAAAGTCTTCAGGTTTCCGATTTAAATATCTCGCCGCCGTTTGAAGCACATCCAAGGCGATTAAACGATAAGTCGTCAGCTTACCTCCTGCAACGCTCACCATGCCTCGATTATCCCAGACAACATGTTCACGCTTTTCATCAGAAGGCTTTGCCGGTTTACTCAAGTCAGCTTCTTGCTTGCTAGAATGTTTACTGACAACAGGGCGAACACCCGAGTACGTCGCTATAACATCGCTTTCAGAAATCAAACTATTTGGGAATTGCTGATTCACAGCAGCTAACAGATACGCTACTTCGCCAGCGCTTATGCTGGACTCGTCTCGACTACTTTGCTTGTGATCAAGGTCCGTTGTCCCGACAACCGTCACACCTTCCCAGGGGAAAGCAAACACTGGCCGCTTATCTTTCGGGTGAAAAAAACTCACAGAATACGCCACTGGCAAGCGCCACTGAGGCAAAACTAAATGGCTGCCACGCAGAGGCCTTATTACTTTGTTTTCACCGAGCTGTTGTCGAAGTTCATCTGTCCATACCCCGGCAGCATTGATGACAACATTTGCCTGCAACTCAAACTGTTCAGCACTCAGTTGGTCTTTCAGCAAGACGCCCGTGACTCTGTCATTTTCGTCCTTGCTTACTTGCTCTGCTCGCAGATAATTGATCGCAACACCGCCGTCGCGATTGCCCTCTTCCAATACACGTAAAACCAAACGAGCATCATCGGTAGAAGCGTCAGCAAATTGAGTGACGCCTTTTAACTTTTTGGTAAGCAAGCCCGGGACTAAAAAGTCTAATATGCCTCGTTTGAAAAACTGCCGATAGCGCTTCCCTGCCATGTAGTCGTAAATAGCCAAAAGTTTGTTAAACACCCAAGGCCCGGGAAAAACACCTTTGTAATGCCCCATAATAAATGGCAAAGGCTCAACTAAACCGGGCAACTCATCCATCAAGTTCTGACGCTCTTTGACCGAGTCATTAGCTAAGGAAAATTGTCCACTTCCCAGATACCGCAGTCCGCCATGAACCATTTTTGATGAACGTGATGAAGTCCCCCAGGCAAAGTCTTTTTGCTCTATCAAGAGGGTTTTCAAACCCTGCGCGACAGCCTCGCGATAGATTCCGGCACCGGTAATCCCGCCACCAACAATCACCAAGTCCCAAGCCTTTCCAGAGCGCAGCACATCTAAGGCTAACGCTCGGCCACCTGGCGCCCAATAAGCAATAGAGGATGCATATTGTTTATCTTGTGACACGGCTTACCTCCGTCGTCGTCATATCGCAGCTGTCACGCCGAGAGTTTGAAAAGTTATAATTTTTTTGGACCGTAAATTGAGCCGAGCTTGCAAAAAAGCTAGTCGAACAGGCTTTTTACTCTGTCATCTTCTATCAGGGTTCCCGGGTTCAATAAGCCCTTCTCATCCATGGCTGCAAAAGCAGTTTTAATGAGGTGCATTCCTAACTCGCCCTTCTCTTTTGGAAGGAAAGGAGCATGATCTTTACCAACTCCGTGCTGATGACTGATTGCACCGCGATTGTTGACGATAATCTCGGAGGTAGAAGATTTCATATGCTTCCAACGCTCTAAAGCTTGCTCGCAGCTCTCACCGGCTCGATACACATAAGTCGTATAAATACTGCAACCCTGGCCGTAGAAGTGTGAAAGATGGGTAAAGACATGGACCTTTTCATTTTCAGCGCTAAGACTATTGCGTAAATTGTCTTCAATTTTATTAAGTAGATTATCTACATTATCCCAGTCGGTTGCCGTTTCAAGGGTATCAACCACATAGCCCTTTTCCCAAAGAGCTTCGCGTAGGTAAGGCATCTTAAAGCGTTTATCAGCCCACTTCTTACCCAAAAAGTTACCGGTGTACACGCCATGATAACGACGAATCATGCTCTTCATTAGTTTGTGGGCAGGGCGGCACTGCTCAGGCAGCCCCGTTATACCCAAGGTCATCATGCACTTGCCTTCAGCAGCACCTTTAAAGCTCAGATACTTTTCAAGCATTGATATCTGGCCAGGGTGACCAGCCAAAGCAAGTTGGGTCGTGGTTTCAACGGCATTACTTAAGCGCAGCATCGATAGTTGAACCTTACTCTGAACCATATAACGAGCTGCTTCCTTTGCTTGCGTCCACGAAGGGAAGAAAATAACGTAAAAGTCTTCTTGCTCTGCTAAAGGTGTCACTCGTACCTTAACTTCAGAGATTACGCCCATCCTCCCTTCCGAGCCCATAAAGATCTCTCTTACATCCGGGCCGCCTGCCGAGGCAGGAATGGTTTGAATATCCATACGCCCCTTAGGTGTTTCGACACTACCACCAGCAAACATTTGTTCGATGCGTCCATAACGCAGAGACTGCTGTCCACTAGAACGGCTCGCTACCCAACCACCAATGGTCGACAGCTCAAAGCTCTGGGGAAAGTGCCCCAAGGTATAGCCTCTAGAACGAAGCTGAGATTCAACTAAAGGCCCAGGTGTACCGGCACCAAAGGTAGCAATCTGACTCTCCTCATCCAAATCTATCAAGCGAGTCATTCGACCTAGCGATAAAGTTAGTATCGGTTCATCAGATTCAAAAGGGTTAATATGCCCCGCGACGCTGGTTCCACCACCATAGGGAATCAGGATAATGTCATGTTCATAACAAAACTCGACCAACTCAGCGACCTGATCTTTAGTTTCTGGAAAAGCAACGCCGTCGGGGAAGAATTCAAAGCGGCCACTTCTCATGGCAAGCCAGTCAGGCAGACTTTGACCGCGAGAATGACGAAGACGCTGTTCCGGGTCTTTATCAATCAATATATGCTCAGGTAAACGACTTTCTGGAACTTGAGCCAAAACTTCACTCAGCTGTGCATCCGCTAAAGGGCTGGAAGCACCCACTAGATCACTAAGAAATTGCTCACCCGTAGGTGGCAAATCCATTTTGTTTGCTTCATCTCCCCAACCATTCCAACGACGCATGCGTTCACCTATATATATTCAAATTTAGTTTAAAGTGCCCAGCATCTTAACAGCGGACAACACTCTAGAAAGACATAGCTCGAAATAATAACGGAATAAACTATAATTTCACTGACAATTTCAGACATTATGATCATCAAATTCAGTCAGTGACACTTTTTGTGCTCTCAAACTTCCTGCGAGAAGAGTAAATTATGAAACACCTGGGCTTTGCTTCCATTCCTGCCGTACAGCAATATTTACAATATGCTCAGAGCAAACAAATCGATACTCATCAAGTCATTCTCGACTCAGGGATCGACCCGAATGTTCTGGCCAGTGCAAATGGGCGTATTATTGGAACCCAGTTCCAATCTCTTATTAAACATCTTATCGAACGCGCTAATGACCCCTTGCTCGGGCTTCATACCAGCCAATTTGTTCAGCCAGGCTCCTATAGTGTGCTTGGCTATATCACTATGAGTTGCGCCACCATCGGTGAAGCCATGGATAAAATACAGCCCTATGAAAGACTTGTCGGGGATATGGGAACAACCAGCTTTAAAGATTTAGGGAACAGCATCTTGCAGTGCTGGCACTGTATTTACGACGACCCGATTGTCAGGCCTCATATGATCGATAACGTGTTGGCTTCGTGGACAAACTTTGCACGCTGGTTAGCAAACCAAAATGCCTCTGCTGAAAAGATACTAATCGGGCGCCCCGCTCCTTCTGCAAAGCTCCAAGAAGAATATACCCGCTTCTTCAATGCACCCGTTGAGTTTGAGGCTCAGCACAACGGTATTGTGCTAAATAAAGACCTACTGTCTATTTCACTTCGCCAACCCGATAACCTGCTACTCAAAACTCTTGAATCTCATGCTAGTGAGCAAATGACTCACCTTAGCCTGGCTAGTGAGAACTTTGCTGATAAAGTCAAAGCACTCATTCGACACCAATTGAATCTAGGCAGCGCAAGAAAAGAACTCATTGCGAATGAACTAAACATGACCGAACGAACACTGCAGAGAAAACTCGTCGCTGAAGACAGTTCTTATCAAACGCTGTTAAATGAAGTCAGACTAGACTTAGCGACCGAACTTCTGAAAAGCTCCGAAATAGGAATTCAAGATATTGCTTATAACCTGGGCTTTTCTGACGGGCGCTCATTTCATCGCAGCTTTAAAAGTTGGACCGGTATGACACCAGGGCAGTACCGAACAGAAAGTTCGCAATTGAAAAGCCTATAAAACCGACAGCTTGGCGAGTATTAGTCGGTACTCACCAGGCCAGCCTTGGCAACCACGACATTATCCTGGGTTTCAGGAACACTTACTCGTTTGGAAGGTTTCTGACGCTTCATTTCATAAAGCCGCTCATCGGCTATTTTAAGCATCATTTTAGAGTCGACTCGATCCATTGATTCTGTCGAAATCACGCCATAACTAATCACAACAGGAATTACCTTATCCTCGACTCTGAGAGGCGTATTCAAGAGATGCTCGCGAATACGCCCTGCAATAATATCAGCGCCTTCTTGGCGCTGATGAGGCAGCAACACGACAAACTCATCACCAGCAAAGCGGAATGCCAAATCACTCTTTCGTGTTAACTCATTCAGATGATGTGCAACATGCTTGAGATAACTATCACCACAGTCATGACCGCAGGTATCGTTGACTATCTTGAAATCATCACAATCGATAAACATGACCGCCAAATCTTCTTTCTGGCGCGCATGACGACTTAACTCTTGATCAAGCGTTTCCTCTAACTCTCTACGATTACGTAATAAAGTAAGCGGATCTCGCGTTGCCAAAAAGCTAATCCTTTCTCTTGCCCATACACCCGCTAGCGAGAAAGAGACTTTTACAGACAACTGCTTCAGAAAGAAGCTATCTTTGCTCGGGCTATAGCGCTCGGCGGAGTTTGAACCCAGCATCAAAGCCCCTACAACCTTGCTATCAATCACAATAGGCAATACAGCCAGCGAACGAACACCGTGAGGCTCGGCATTGCGTTTCACTTCAATAGGCATGAGCGAGTGATAGCGCTTGATGTCACGACTAACCAAAATTGGCTCTCGGACACTCTGAGTCGCTCCTAGAAAATCCACCATACTCACTGTGCGCAGAATGACAGGCGCTTCTTTATCAGCTTTACGCTCAGCTTCGCGCAAAGTATCAATCAGATGAGCGTTAGAAGGCGTTTCCGTCAAAACCGTCCACACATGCTCGATTTCGAACTTTTCCTGCACCAGCGACACCAGCGCCATAAAGAAGTCCGAACAACGAGTAATGTTCATAATCGCAACTTCTATATCGAAGAGGTTACGAGCGATTATTTCGTTACGCCTCGCGGTCGCAACGAGGTCATCAACTGAGGGCATCCAAGAATCTCCGGCTTGGGATAGGTATAACTAAGACATCTGTATATTGTAGTTTAAATCGCTTCCTCTGTAGAAGCATAACGCAATTTTATCGCGGCAATTGGACTCAGATCATCACCAGACAGTGAATTCACCCGCCACCCGCATTAATTAACACATAAAAATCCGTTTTTATTAAATAAGATGGAATTAGGCTTGACGGGAAGCACATCGATGGATAGTATACGCGCACATTGATTGAGGCAACAAACCTTGATCAAGACGAGATTGATGCGGGGTGGAGCAGCCTGGTAGCTCGTCGGGCTCATAACCCGAAGGTCGTCGGTTCAAATCCGGCCCCCGCTACCACATTAAAAAGACTAGTTAGTTATCTAACTGGTCTTTTTTTTCGCTTGTAGAAAGTAGCATCCATAACTAAATCATTTTCTTTAACAGAAGTTCAATCGAGTCTGACCCCGTTGATTCAATAGAGCCACGTCTATCACTCCTTTTTCTCCTGCCTTTGTTGAAGCAGGGATAGGTTTATACGTGGGTCAAAATTCGATGCAAATATTTGGGTTTAATGGGTCAGTTTTGGGTGCAAATCAACAAAAAAGGTCTCAGATCTATTTCTTAACATATTTGCAAAAGTTGAGTATTGAGGGGTTTAACCAAGGTACATTAAAACGAGCATTTGCCTTGCGAAAGAAGTCGCCACAATGATCACCTTAACAGGGCGTCCGCTTTAACTGGTGCGGATCATTAAGCCACCAACCTAAAACAAAAGCGCTGGAAAAAGTTTAGGAATATGTCAAGATTGGAACACGCTTCGGCCGATATAGGCTTGTAGCTAATCTGATTGTGAATTTCATCTTTCCCCCCGGAGAAACCTTGTGACTGACCAGTTTATTAAATCTAAAGCCGCCGTTGCTTGGGGCCCTAACACACCCCTGAAGATCGAAGAAGTCGATGTTATGTACCCGAAAGCGGGCGAGGTCTTGGTAAAGATCGTTGCAACCGGGGTCTGTCATACTGATGCCTTCACCTTGTCAGGTGAAGACCCAGAGGGAATTTTCCCATCAATCCTTGGTCATGAAGGTGGTGGTATTGTCGAAATGGTCGGTGAAGGCGTTACAAGCGTCGAAGTCGGCGACCACGTAATCCCGCTTTACACAGCTGAGTGTGGTGAATGTAAATTTTGCATGTCGGGGAAAACAAACTTATGCCAGGCCGTACGGGAAACCCAAGGTAAAGGGTTGATGCCAGACGGCACTACTCGTTTTTATAAGAATGGTGAACCAATCTATCACTATATGGGCTGTTCCACTTTTTCTGAGTATACCGTTTTACCAGAGATTTCCTTGGCGAAAGTAAACAAAGATGCTCCCCTTGAAGAAGTCTGCCTGCTAGGTTGTGGTGTAACAACAGGAATGGGTGCTGTCTTGAACACAGCTAAAGTACAGCAAGGTGATACCGTTGCCATCTTTGGCTTGGGCGGTATTGGTTTATCCGCTATTATCGGTGCCCGTATGGCAGGCGCTAGTCGTATTATCGGCATCGATATCAACGAAAGTAAGTTTGAACTCGCCAAGCAGTTAGGTGCAAGCGATTGTATTAATCCTCAGAATTTTGACAAGCCTATTCAAGAGGTCATTGTTGAAATGACCGATGGAGGCGTGGATTATTCATTTGAGTGCATTGGTAACGTTAATGTCATGCGACAGGCACTAGAGTGCTGCCATAAAGGCTGGGGAGAATCCGTGATCATCGGCGTTGCGGGTGCAGGTCAAGAGATTTCAACAAGACCCTTTCAGTTAGTCACCGGACGAGTTTGGCGCGGAACTGCCTTTGGCGGCGTAAAAGGTCGATCTGAACTGCCAGGTATCGTTGAACAGTATTTGGCTGGAGAGTTCGGTTTACAGGAATTCATTACGCATACTATGCCGCTCGAAGAGATTAATAATGCCTTTGATCTCATGCATGAAGGCAAGAGTATTCGCAGCGTCATTCATTACTAAGACATTTTATTAGATAACAATATTAAGCGACCGCTACATGACACTAAAACAAATAAATCAAGCAAGAGTCTTTGGTGGCTGCTATCAGCAGTTCACACATACATCGGATGTTTTGGGTTGTGATATGCGGTTTTCGGTATTTATACCTTCAAAGGCATCAACTGGAAGCCCTCTCCCTGCAATGTACTGGTTATCCGGCCTCACCTGCACAGATGAAAACTTCATGCATAAAGCGGGTGTTTTTCGTCTGGCAGAAGAACTCGGACTCATTATCATCGCACCCGACACAAGCCCTCGTGGTGAAGATGTTGCCGATGACCCCGAAGGCTCTTATGACCTAGGCTTAGGGGCTGGCTTCTATCTAAATGCTACACAACCACCCTGGTCTTCCCACTATCGAATGTACGATTACATCGCAACAGAACTACCGAAACTTGTTGAACGCCACTTCCCTGCCTCCAGTGTAAAATCTATTTTCGGGCATAGTATGGGCGGGCATGGCGCTTTAACTATTGCCCTGAAGAATCAAGAAGCTTATCGGTCAGTCTCTGCCTTCAGCCCTATTAGCAATCCAATCAATTGCCCATGGGGACAAAAAGCATTTCTCGCTTACCTTGGCACGGATCAGAATACATGGAAACAATACGATAGTTGCGAGCTGTTAAAAGAACATGGATGTGCGTTACCGATATTAGTGGATCAAGGTGATGAGGATAATTTTCTGCTGGAACAACTAAAACCCGAAAATCTTGTAGAATCCGCCAAATCTGTCGGCGCGAATCTAGAACTCAGAATGCAAAAAGGCTACGACCATAGTTACTTTTTTATTCAAAGCTTCATAGAAGATCACCTAAGATTCCACTTTGCTCACTTAAGCAGAGCTGACTAAAAGCGTTTTAGTGTGTAGAGATACTTTCGCCTCTTAATTATCTAAGGGTTAATTGGCACGGGTAAGTGCCCAGTTTTCACCAAAATGACCGTCTCCTCTTCAACGAAGGGGTGATGCTGACTCATGTGAGGGCTACGTATCCAGCTTCCTTTAGGATAGATGCCATGCTCATCACAAAACTTTCCCGATAGGACAAAAATTTCCTCCCCTCCAAAATGACGGTGAGACTGAAAACGCTCATTACTCGGCCACTTCACCAGTGCGACATGCTCATGCTCAAAATCGTGCAAAGGCATAACCTGCAGCCTGCCGATTCCTGGCAGCCAAGAGGTAGAAGTAGTATCGATGCGTACCTGTTCTTTATCCTCGAGTGAAAACTGGTTCAGCTTGACCAAGATAACACAGCCTTGCTTACTAAACGGGGCATGGTTGCTTCCAGGCGGATTACGTATATAGGTTCCAGCGCCAAAGTCTCCTGTTTCATCTGAGAATACGCCCTCCAATACAAAAATCTCTTCACCCATTGGGTGAAAGTGCTCAGAGAAAGACGAGCCAGGCTCATACATTACAATGCTCGTGGTATGCCCCGATTCCTTAGCTTCTCGCTCCAAAGGTTTACGCCAAACACCGGCAGCAGGGCTTTTATCCCATTCCATTTTCGCTGTATCGAGAGCCAGCTTTTCCGAAAAATCCATATTTAACATTGTTAATACTCATACCTTGTGAGCATTAACAATACAGTGAAAAAAAAGACCTGACACCTTTTTTATTATTAACGGTAACAAACAGGTATATACGCATTGCCTTAAAGCCTGGGCCACAAAAATATTGATTAAGCCTTAACGAAAGCCCATAAAAAAATCCGACAATGTTGCCATCATCGGATTTTCTATTCAGCCTTATGCTAGTTTTTTACATGACTAAGTATTTCAGACTCTACTACTCAAATGAGTCCAGTATCACTTCAGACATACTTTTTCTTGAAGCATTGGTGATATACCGATATTTCTTAAACCATGACCAGTGATGGTGATACTCTACATCCACATCGATTGAGGCATTACCACTGTTTTCGTATTGATTTGCATTGCTCAATGCGAAGGTCATTGGGTGACCGTCAACAAACCATGGAAGTACCAATAGGTTTTGGAAAGACCAGATATTAATGGATTGCGGCATATTATTGTGAGGTGTGTTCTCACTCATAATGATGGGGTAGTAATAATCGTAGTAACCAGACGGGTGCTTCGAGACATACTTCACACGTCCATCTACAGCTAGATCAGACACACATGAATCAATGGACTCTTCCCTGTTAGAGCCACATGCACTATGCAGAGGTACAACACTGTCATCGCCGCCTGTAATCAGCGGGTGCGTAACGAGACCAAAAAGCTCATCACCCGTACCTGCAATACGCAAGTTAGGGATCGAATTAGACGTACCAGACGCGGCTAAGCCTCGAGCAATTTCAGGCTGCAATTCATACGTCATACCAATTCGCGTGCTGGGCAATGTAATATCTGCACCAATCCAATCGGAAATAGCATTAGCAATAGTAGAGCCGTAGTTGATACCATTAAACAGGTCAACACCTATGTTCGCCAGGTCAGTACCACCACCGGCACCCGCCATGGCGATGACCGCGTCAATGTTTAAGTTATTGGCATAATCACCCAACAGTGAAGCATTTTGAGGATCCATAACATAACGCATTACGATATCGCCCGTTGAGTGCAATACCAACACACAACCATCAACACAAAAGTTAGGTGTGTCTGCGAAGATTTCTTGCAACTGATTGGCAACAAGCTCACCATTATTACCTGGTCCAGTTAGGTGTTTACCTGAATCATAGTAAAGAATTCTAGCATGTGGGTCTGCCGTCTGATTGATCGATCCATCTCCATGCCGAACAATACCGTTACCGCCGTTGTATAGTTCAGACGTCCCCCAATATCGATAGCCATCTTCCTTACCGTTGTCACCTGGATCAGCGGCAATATGCGTGGGCCAATACCCTTGGATGAGTAAAATATTCTTACCCGCAATTTGACCTGCGAAGCTAGAAAGGCTAGACGCCGCCATGCATAAAGCGACGATATACTTGAGTATCTTCATGATAATTCTCCTGTCCTTTTATCTTTATTTTTAAGAGCTTAATTATGTGTTGAGTAGTGATTTAAGAGCTTGTCTGCTACAGAAAGTTGCTAGCCTTAGTGAGTACTCCCTAGTTGATTTAAGAAATCCAAACGTGATTGCGCGCTCTCGTCGATGTATGGAACGTCGTCATATTCGCTAAAAGAGAAACCGGCAACAGGATATGTAGACGCGCCGACCAGCCCTTGCTCCACGGTATATTTTGGTGCAGACGCCCCCCTGGTAAACGAAAGATCCCTGAGTTCATAAGGCCCTTCATGGCCCATATTTTTAAGTGCTGCGATGTGTGCTTTCAGTAAGAGCACACCGCTCTCTGAGTTGAGCTCTTCAACCGTATTCAGGTGCACAAGAGGTGTGCCTAAATCAGCAGCATAAAGATTTGCTTTAATGGCATGCAAGCCGGGAGCAGAGGTCGTCACCTGCATTGGAATCTTGAGGTATTCTCCTTCAACCTCGACCTCACCAAGCCCCTCTATAGACGCAACCGTCTTGGGGTACCTTATTAATGAGGTAATCGCATAGGTATTTCCATCAATCGTAAACTCGGCAACAACATCCATGTCTCCCTGATCGCTCACAGGAATATTGCTGAGGTCATCAAAATGCAAGCTGTATTGCTGGTGAGCATGATTAGAACCGTCATCTGAGCGAATAACACCTTGGTTTTTCGCGACAATCTGTCCACCAACTCGAACTAGCCCCGTGACATGCACAGAGTTACGAGCTTGTATGCCTGTCACATCTGCGACGGCGACAACAGGTTCGCCAGGGTAATAGTTAAACTTAGAGGTCTTGAGAGCAATACGAGGCCCTACCTCTTGTATCTCTCCATCAACGTCATCAAGATTGATCGGTCGACTAGACTGTACGGCCCGATTGGGTAAATACTCAACCAAGTCCTGTTGCTGATGAATCGGGCGCGAAAAAGTAGGGTATTTAATCTCCTGAGCAAAATGAGACGCTATTTGCTGGAAGCGATATTTGACCTCTCGCCCCTCAAAAGGATCATTCCTGTCTTCAATAGCTAAAGGCGCGTCATCGGGAGACATGTTCGCAGTCTCTGCCAAAGACTGAGCTTCAACACCAATGGTTATTTCCTGAATTTTCTTGGGGGTGCCAAGCTTTGACGTTTCCTGTACTGGTTCACTTTGAAGAGCGACAAAGCCAACTCCAGCGAGTACAGAGACGCCAGCAATCATCTTAGCATTACGAGATCTTATTATTTTCACTATCCATCCGCCTGGAGTATTTAATTACTTTGTGAGTCATAGAACGAATAGGAAAAATAATACGGCGAGTATGTATTTTATTAACCCGCCCATTTGGGGGGTATTAGTGATTTATGAGAACTAGGTTATACCCCATATGTCGGTATTGCTATTGGCACCCCACCCAATCCTGACTCTTCATTGCGGCTCCTTAAAGAAAGTCTATGCAGTAATGACAAATGCAAAGACCGAAGCAGTAAGCGTCAGGATCAAGTCTAAGTGGACTAAAAAATTCACCCTCAAGCTACAGTATTTGGTAATAGTTGCTGTAAGAGTGTATTGCAATCTTGTTCTGGCATAAATTTGGGAACAGGATAATTGAAATAGGCTTCGCTCATGGCATCTTTAACGATGGAAGGAAAGTCTTCTTCTTGAAGCTCAGCAATCGTTTCCGGGATATCGACCGCTTTATTAAACGCAAAAAGATACTCTACCACTCTCTTTGCTGATTGTTTTGTGTCGTCTCCTTGTTGCACGATGCCAACTTCTTGTGCAATCGTTGCCAGCTTGACTTCAATTGAAGGCGCTGAATATTGAATCACATGCGGTAATACAATTGCATTACCCAAGCCGTGGGCAACACCATACTTCGCACCCAATTGATGAGAAATAGCATGTACGTAGCCCAGTGATGCTTTCGTAAACGCTAGTCCTGCTTTGTAAGAAGCTAATGCCAGCGCACTTCGTGCCTCAATATTACTTCCATCCTTAAAAGCAATAGGCAGGTTTTTGAATATTAAACGAATAGCTGCGAGGGCTTGCTCGTCTGTGTAAGCACTACCATTTCTTCCGACATACGCTTCAATAGCATGGGTTAAGGCGTCCATTCCTGTCGCTGCCGTCAACGCAGGCGGTATCGTAATCATAAATACTGGATCAAGTGCGGTGGCTAAGCTGGCTGTACGAGGGTCAATAACGAAGCTTTTACTTTTAGTCTGATTATCAGATATGACGGATATAACCGTCACTTCTGAGCCTGTGCCAGCTGTTGTTGGGATAGCGTAAAACGGCAAAGGTTTCTTAAGTGCTTTGAAATAACCGGTAAGTTTTTCTGGTTTTTTCTTATTGGAAGCACTCAAGGCAATGACTTTAGCAAGGTCCATCGCAGAACCACCGCCGATCGCTAGCACGCTTTGGCAATTGTTTTCATTTAGCAGATTCAATGCTTCATTCGTGATACTGAACGTCGGGTCGGGTTCTACACGGTCAAAAATAGTCACACTAATATTAAGTTCGGCAAAACGATCAATAATCGGCTGCACCTGCCCTCTTCGAATTAGCCCAGCACCCGTTACAATCAGTACGCTTTTATGCTTCTGGCTCGCCATGTAATCGATCAAATCAAGTGAAGAGTTTTCTCCCTCGAATAACTTAGGTTCTTTAATCAACGGTAGGCTGGCTGTGAGTTTTAGACAAAACATCCAAACATAGTTTAATAGCTTTCCAAAAAAGTCGTTCATAGCGTTAAGTCCTTATTCGACTGCATTGCATAATGATAATAGCTTGTGAGCAAATTGATTCTATTCAGGAGGATGCTCTTCCTTAAAACGGCGCTGATTATCTTCGTTGATAAAATCAGGGAACCATTTTACTTTCGGGAAGAATAGCACTCTTACCAGGCCGATAAGCATCCACATAAAGCACACACTAAAGATGAGACCACAGGCCCAGGTAATGTACTCGAAGTTACCGGAGATATACTTCATTCCCCACCAGGAGATGATGTCTGTTAACGAGGCAATCAACCCAACCGGAAATATCCATTGATAGACCTTAAGGCGACTGAAGTGCATAGAGAAAGGTATACCGATGATAAAGAAGCTGGTTGTGAAGCCAAATAGGTGGGCATGCGTGAAAGCAATCAGCTTGCCTTCACCCATTTGCTGAAAATAGCTGGGTGCGTCACCATGCAAGTGGACTTGGTAATGCGCCTCCATCGCGCCAAACACCAAGGCTATGCCATAAAGTATGACCGCTACACCAATACCCCGCTGCGCCGCGATAGGCAGGTTGTGAAGATCAAACTCCATACCCGTTTGCTTGAATGGGAAAAACCAGTTGATTAAGAAGCAAGAAAAGAAGAAAAAGACCACAAGCGCGATAGGCGCTCCAATGTCTTCCCATGCTGTTTTTTCGGGTGGCACAATGACCAATTCCTCTTCAGCGATAGGCGCATCACTGAAGAAATCAAATTCTGCATTTTCTGCCAAAGCAGGACTCGCCCCCAAGCTCAGGAAACAAACCGTAAACAGTGCTAAGAAGGGTGCCCTGAATGAAGCCGTTAAGGTTAACAAGATGCTGAACAAACTATTAGCTATCAAGCCTTGCATGCTTAAGCCCCCTTCAAGCGAATATAAACCAAGGCACCGGCACGTTTAACTGCACTGTTTATCGCAGTCGCCAGCCCATCACCATCGCGCTTAGGTATTGAGTGAAGTGCTGAGCCCTTAAAACCTTGAAATAGCTCCGCCCCTAATTCGAAAGGAAGTTCCTGTGACTCTAAAGCTTTAACTTGGCTAATATTCAAGTGACGATCTGTCGACATCAATAAGAAGAAGGTTTCATTCTTATATATCACAGGAAAGATGAGACTGGTCCCTATCGGACGACGATTTGCGACAGGGATGTATATCGTGTTCTCGTCTTCACCGCTAAGCCTTACACCCATGGCCTCAGCCCGCTTAAGGTCTTTCTCAGTTAAGGTGGCATCAAGCGGTTTCCAAGCTTCAGCCTTAGGAAATAACGTTTGCACTTCTTTTGGAATAATACTGGATAAATCAAGCCAATTTCCCGGTTTAGAAGGCAGCGAATTCGGATTACCCGGGTTAGATTTTTTGACCGCTTCAACACCGTTAGCGATACCATCTTTATCACTGTCCAGCTCGGCGATCAGTCTTAAGGCGGCTTTGTTTTTTCCCTGATCTTCAAAGGCCTGTCCGTAAAAGTTTAAAGGTGTACCGCCACCTTCTTTGTGGCAAGCGTGACAAGATGGCGTATAGCCATAGTGCTGCTTGTATTGACGCGCAAAGGCAGGCATCGCGTAAATGTTTGCGGCATTCAATATCAAAACCAAGGCGAGCGATAGCTGTATGGCCTTTTTCAACATCGCTACTTGAAGTATGTGCATTGATAATATTCTCTCGATTATTCCACGATAGTGATTAGTATAGATTAAAAGCTAAACAAGCTTGGCACCGTGTCTCGCATCAGCTGTAATTCATCACCCTCTTTCCCTTCGTCACTCAAAGCCTCGACAAGCATTTTATACTGCACAGAATCTCTTGGCGGCATTAAGGTACTTTCCTTATCAGTATTCTGATAACGCTCCCAGTCCAGAACGTCTCGAATTTCTGCTTTATCTTTGATCTTATCAAGCACAATTTGCTCGTTATCACCTGACATAAAATCAAGGCGCTTAGCAGGGTTACCTCGATGACAAGTGAAGCAATACTGCTCAAACAACTTAAGTTCTTGATATTCGTTTATCTCTAACTTAGGCGCGCTACTCACTCGTGGCAAAGACATGTCAGATGTATCTAAACAACAATACTGAAGATCCTTAGCTAATAAAGCCTTCATAGTTGCCACCCGAGAAAAAGGCTTTGCTTCAAAGAATTCAACCGGTAAGTCAGAAACTCTTTGCAAGATGGCGTCTATCTTGTAGCTATAGTGAGCGTTGAGTGTTTTCAAATCTGAGTCAGTGAAGAAACTGGCGATACCATAGACACCATCGATATCCGATTTACTTAGCGTTTGTTTTGGCTCCCGCTTCGTTAATGGGTCCTGCCTTGGTGGCAGAGGTGGTAGCTTTTCAAACGCATTGAGATCTTCATTGTCTTTGGCGCCGTCACCAAAGCTAATATCAGGAGTAAGGGTTGCGTATAGCCACTCGGTAAAGGTGTTTGACTCACCACTTGGGTCTCGATTAGCCAAGTCGGATTGTGGCACCTTAATGCCCGTCTCGGGATAAGTATTCGCCCAGAGCTTGAGTAAGGTATTCACCTCTTTACTCATTGAATCAAACAAGCCTGGCTGATCTGCGTAACGTAGAGCGAGTGACAATAGTGCACGTCGACACTCATTGCCTTCGACTCCACAAGCATCTAGCCATACGCGCTGGCTAGCTACATGAAAATTTCCAACATCAGTGAGTTCATCAAAACGCTCAGGCGTAGCCAGCGGTTGTTCAATGTCTACCCCCCAATAAGGCTCGTTACCTCTGGCCGCCTGTATACGTTTAGCAACACTTAACTGTCCATTGGTTTCTTGCCAAGGGCGCTGCGAGAAAATAGGCCCGCCCCCTTGGTGGCAGGTCAGGCAGATCGCTCGACGAGTATAGACAATTCTTGGCACACACCCTTCACAATAATTTTGCACCAGCTGAAACTCAAACCGCCCTGCGCCTTCATTGTAGCTAAGCACCTCTATTTCATTTGCCCCTTCGACTAGCGCAACAAAAAGCTGGCCTTGGGTATTCATACCCAAACCCGCTGGGGTGTTTTCTTCCTGAAAGTCTGGCGCAATCAGTATTCGAGGTAAATGATGATCAGCTTGGCCTTTTAGCAGTGAACGGCCATCAGGAATCAGCAATGACAGCGGCGCTTCACCTTCAGGGTGCTGGCTCTGCAAGAGCTTGATCATTTCAGTAAAAGGGTAAGGCAAGCCATCATTCTGCGCGATTATATGGTCGAACAAAGAACGGGTTCCCTCAGGAGGGAGGTCTGTATCAGGTATCAGCTGACTATGCAGAGACGACTCTTCTACACCATCAAGAGATTGAGTGAGTTCAGAAATAGACGGATTATCAGCGTGATTGATAGACCAATATGTAATGCCAATAGCGAGCATACACAACAGGACTAACGCACTTATTGCTCTAGATAGATTCATTATTAACATTGCCCAGCTAAAGCAGCCCTTGTGATAACAAAGCTGCCTCAGCTCAAGCAATTAGGCCTCCCCATTCGTTTTTCATGACAAACATGAGTACCAAACGTTACATGAGTTTCAAGAATTCACGTAGGGCTAGTTTTTCTTCTGCAGGTAGATCTATACCAAACTGGTGGCCTTTGTTCTCAACAAAATCACCGCACTTCAAGAATACTGCATCATGTGGATTAGACGAAAGTACATGCGCAGCAGGCGTGCCTTTAGGGAAATGGACAATGCCATCTGGCTGACCGCTTAAGGTAATATTCAGGTCATGCTGTAACTTAGTGATCTTCTGCGGGCGACTGTTCTCTGCCAGCGGATCGTCAGACTTCATCAACTCATCGAAGGCCATTTCGAATTGTTCGATACGTCCTTTAACCGTGTAGTCAGGTGAACCGTCTTCAAGGAAAGTCACTTCACCAATCGCATTGTTATGTAGGAATGGAGCCGTTGCCCAAGCCGATAATAGAGAGAAGTTTCTCAAGTACCCTGGGCCACCTTCAATCTTCTTCTCGCCAATCTGCATACCACCGACGATTGGCGCGACAGGGTTAAGCACCTTAGGAATACTGCCCGGTGAAGGCTTATTCTTGTAGGTCTCAGATGAGAACTCTTCAAAGATGTGGCCTTCATTATGATTGTCATGAATGGCTCGACAATAGTTTGTACCAATGATATCGAAAGGCACTAACTCATCGTTTGACAGCCAATCCTGACCAAAGATACCTTTCTCGGCGAACTGCTTAGGACGTAACTTACCGGACTCATCTTTCTGCATAAATTTCGCAATAAAGGCCGGATCATTGCGCTCTGCGTCAGTGAACTCTAATTGCCAGTAATCTTCCGAACCAAATACATGACCTTCGTAGAACTTGGCCAAAGCATTCTTATCTGCACGTACGTTTTCTGGTGCCATTTTCGAGCTGTGGCAACCTGCACACTCACGAGCAAAAACTTTGCGGCCTTCTGGAACCTTATCCAAATCGATATAATCCTTACCTGCTTTGCCATCCAGGTCTTGAGATGCTAGTAGATAGGTCGGGCCGCCAGTAATCAAGAACGCAGCCAGGTCATCCATTTTTGCATCGGCATAGTTCCACGCATCACATTCGTTTGCACATTGCATAATACGCATTGGGCTTTGCTTATTGCCTTGGCCGAAATGCTGCCCAGGATGCGGAAAGTTAGGCACCCAGCATTCTTCTGTACACATACCGATATTCACATAAACACGAATCAGCGCTAGGTGTTCACCGACACTATCTTCACCGCCTTTCAGTACGTGACGAGTGCGCGCTGTTGAAACTTCACCCGTGACCGGGTCTTTCATTTCATGCTCAAAGACACGCTTGTTATGGAAGTCCATAATATTGTTTTGCGTACCCGGGTTGTGGCTCCAATCAGACGCTACAATCGACGTGTCAATTGTTCCTAAACGTCCTGCCATCACTGCTTGGTTCGCTAAATGGTCTTCAGGCACACCTTGGAAAAAAGCCATAGGCTGGCGCGTGTGTTGGTTACCAATTGTTGCACTCAGGTTTTCCCACTTAGGCTCATTTGGATCTTTAGGCGGGTTTGTCGGTTCAAACGCTACGTGACACTGTACACAGGGGTGTCCGATAGCAAAGCGTTTGTTTTCTTTGATTTCATTTTCTTCGTAGGCTGCAGTTCTTGCATCGTAAACCACTTTGCCAGACTCATCCTTGATCGGCTCCTGATAGTATTTACGATATCCGAGCACACCCGATGAATGAGGGTCTTGGCAGATATCATACCAATTAGAAGACGCATCACCTTGCTTACAATCCGGGTCGTTGATCAAGCCCCATTTGGTGAAACGATAAGGACGAGTGCGAGTATCTAACCACGGGTAGTTCATACCCTCTTTACCGGTTAGTCGTGCTTGGTGAATGATGTTCTCATCCTGATTACCAAAGGTACCTTTAAACCAAACATCACGGCCACGACGGGCTTGATCTCTCATTGCTTGAGCTTTTTCAGGGTCAACTGCTTCAACATCTTTGAACAGTGCATTGACATAACGACAACCCTCAGCATCATAGCCGGTTGGCTGAGGCTGATCACAAGGAGGCGGAGTATATTGAGCAATAGGCTCTATCGCCCATGTTACTGGGTCACCACGCTCATGCGTATCTGGCGATTTACCTTCTGGCCAGACTTTACGTGCTGCCAGAGTATTGTAATAGTTCTCGTTAAACCACTCAGCTCTTTCCAGCCAGTAAGGGGTACCTTTGTATACACCAGTGGTTAGATCGTTTTCGATTAAGTCTGGAATCCCGACACTTCGGAAAGTCGCTCGATAGGGTTCGTCAGAAACCTCAACGTTACCCGTTGGCAAGTCGTAAGGCGTTAAGGTGGGCACCTCTGGAATAGCTATGTTTTCTGGAACAGGCGGCACACTCGGCGGTGCTGGTGGTAAGGTCGCGAAGTGAAATACCGTCGCAGCACCAACAATAGAGGCTGTAATACCCCAGAACTTTTTACTCATAGCATTCATCCTTTTTTGTCATAAAGCATAGTACAGGCAAAAGCTATTTCCACTTATGAGTACTTACAACCTAGCCTGTAGTAATAGGAACGAGGGCACATTACAGGAAATTTAGACAAAAGGGAAAGAGCTATTACTCTAATATTTTGCGGTAACATAAGGAAATATCTAACAAACCTTGCAAGCTAGAAGTAGATTCCAGAAAGGCCCTTAACCTAGCTCTGCGTTGGTTTATCTATATCAGTAACGCTTAACTGATTTTTGCCATTGCGTTTACTTCTATAACACTCGTTATCGGCTGCACTCATCAGCTTCGAATAAGGTAAGTTATTATTACTTGTAAATGCTAAGCCGACACTACAGCCGATTTTTAGGTCACCAAGTTCAGCATTAACACCCATATTCTGCGTGTCAGCAATTATGTTCAACGCGATCGCTTTTGCCGTAGCGATTTGATCAACAAACAATAATATTGTGAACTCATCTCCACCAAGACGCGCACTAACGTCATCCTTGCGAGTTTGAGCCCGAATTATTTCCGCAAATTCAGTTAATGCTTGGTCTCCTTTTTGATGACCATAGCTATCATTTAGTTTTTTGAAATTATCTAGATCAATAAAAATAAGCGCTATGCTGTGAAGACTATTGGGGGTGCTGGTCATGTACTGCCTTTCAAACTCTCCCCTATTAAAAAGACCTACTAAGGGGTCATGATTAGCTCGATATTGCAGTGTATAGGTAAGCTTAAAATTTTCTATTAACGTTTCCCGTGTCTGACGACCCGTCTTTATCATGACAAGCATAAAGAAAGCTAATAACAGACTTAGGACGTAATGAGATTCGTAATCAAAATAAACAAATGCTAACGCAGGCAAGCCACACGCAGGCAACATAAACAAGTTAAATGCGGGGTTATCAACCGCATGTGTCGCTAGCGCTGCCGCGGTCAAGCCTACAACTGCAGACAGAATAATTACTTGATACTCAGCGGGAAGAACGGGAAAGAAACAGACCGCGCCAAGGCCAATCAAAGTTCCAGACAATAAATTTAGTAAGCGGTAAGAGTATTGCCAAAAAGGTATACCAAACTTGTCTCTCTTAAGCCTAAATAGAACCAATGCTAAGGCTCTAAAAATGGCTAAAGCTACGCCCATCAGAACCCAAGTGCCAAGAATCAACGAATCAACGAATCAACGAATCAACGAATCAATATAGTCGGACACAGAAAACGCAATAAGGAGTAAAACAGCTAAGCTCCCAAATGTTGCCGCCACTGCATTTGCATACAAAAGATTAACTGCACTTTCTTCAACCCAGTCTTCGGATGAACCAAAGCCTCTTGCCGCCTGAACTGATGTATTCCCCAATCGTCGCCCAACTTTTCACTATAGTTTATTATATCAAACACAGTTAACTGCATTATTTAAGGCTGTACCAAAATAAGCCTGAGTGATAACTATAGTTACTCCATGGAAGTTTTGCCAATAAAGCATTACTAGCCAAGTCCCTAAACGGTAAATCACTTAGAGGCTATATTGACTATTTCTTCATTATAAAAACACTAGTGACAATACTTACGGATAGGGTGAATGTTTTCAGGGTAAGGCTGTAGGTATCTCTGCTCATTTATATAAGCTGAGCCAAACTGACTCAAATAGTGAGACAGAAGGGTTAAAGGCGTTGCCAAAGGAGTTATGCCTTCTTTGTACTTCAAAATAGAAGACTCAATGTGCTGGCGTGACACTGAGGGTACGCTTCTTTTTAAGTACCCTAGAATATGTAATAAGGCATTTGTATGCCCTCTTCGATTGGCAGGTTTAGAGAGTGTTTGCATAAAACCCTCAAAATAACGCCCTGCAAGCATTTCGATACTTAAGCTCTTGTCACCCGCTAACAACCTGCCAAGCGCTTTCGCTTGCTTTTGATTATGTGCCATCAATAAGTATTTGTAGCTCGCATGGAATTTGGTTAGTTTTAAAACACTAGGCTGATCCAAAACTTCTTTACGAAAGTTATGATACGCATAAACGCGCATCACAAAATTGTCATACAAGACGTCATCATTGAGACGACCTTCTTCTTCAATTGGCATTAGCGGATATTTTTCCCTTAAAGCACGAGCAAAAACGCCCATCCCTGGCTTCATATGAGCATGACCATTAGGCTGATAGACTTTCACCCTTTCCATGCCGCAACTAGGCGAGTTTCTCATCAGGATATAACCATCCAAACTCCCCATTTCTGGTAGTTTGTGCTCAAAACCACTCACTAACTGATCAGTCAAGTCTTTAGAATTGTCGTCGCTAAAATTTAATTGAGGCGATTCCGGGTTGCCCGTCAGCCTCATGGTAGGTCTGGGAGTTCCAAACCCAGCAGCAACTTCTGGGCAGAAGGTTTTAAATTCGAAGTGCTTACTAAGTACATTGAGGCATAAACGAGATTGGGTATGACCGCCATTATAACGCACCTCATGACCCGCCAAACAGGCACTCAAACCTACTTGAATTGACTTCTCACCTCGGCTTTTCATAGCGTCGCTAGAAGCAGCCTTGTCGGAGACAATAACATTATGCTTTTTCATACCCATCACCCTCTTACATGCCATGCATTTTTAACAGTTCTACAAGGTATACGCGACAAGCACAAAACTAGATCATAATGACATGATTTAAAGTCAAAGTATCTCATCCAAGGCTTGCTTTAACTGAGGATACTGAAATTGAAAGCCACTTTCTAGAAGCTTCTTTGGGACTACATTCTGACTTCCAAGCAATAAAATAGATGATTCACCGAGTATGGTTTTCAAGATAAATGCCGGAACAGGAAGTACTGCAATTCTCTTTAATGTACGAGCAAGCGCGATAGAAAACTCTTTATTTCTTACGGCACCAGGTGCGACTAAATTGACCGCGCCACGCGTCGTCTGATTTACTAATAAATACTCAAGCGCTCTGGTTACGTCAACATTATGAATCCAGGGCATGTACTGCTTTCCGTTTCCCAGCGGCCCTCCAAGGCACAACTTAAATGGCAAAATCATTTTTGATAGCGCGCCGCCCGAACCGTCTAAGACAATACCCGTTCTCAAGGTAGCGCAGCGAATTCTTTTGTTTGCCATCTGCGCTAACTGCTCCCAATGAAAGCACAGTTCTGAAGCAAAGTCTGAGGGCCCAAGCCCAAAGGCCTCATCTAGCTTCGTATCGCCCTGATCACCGTATATACCGACAGCCGATCCAGATAAAAAAACATTTGGAGGGTTATCTCCCTTGTTAATGAGATCAACCAAGGCCTGAGTTATTGCCCATCGGCTTTCACATATTCTGAGTTTCTGTTGTGCTGTCCAACGACGGTCGATAATAGGCTCACCGGCTAGATTTATAACGCCGTCAAACCCATCTAGGTTTGTAAAGTTTTCCAAACTGTCAATTAAGGAAACGTGTTGAGGTAGTTTTTTCTGCGCACTTCGAAAATCTCTGGTCAAAACGGTATAGTCGTGGTGAGTATACCGTTCGATAAATCGGCGACCTATCAAGCCCGTTCCACCCGTTACTAATAATTTCATACTAATCTCCCCAACGATCCGGCAGTTCCGGTTTCAATCTCTTATTAACTCACTTACGCAATAGTTTGTAATTTGGATCCACTTCAGAGTTTTCTTTCATATTGATCCAATTTGTTTTTAACGACGTAAACCTTCTTGAATATCATTTATTCGCTGTCGCGAAACTGTTCGGCTCTGAGTCGAACCAAAGAACTTATAAAGAGGTTAACTGTGAGTCATTACAAAGCACCATTGGATAATATTAATTTCGTCTTGTTTGATGTCTTAAACTCCGGCCAACTAGCCGAAAGTCCTGCGTTCACCGAAGCCACAGAAGAAATGCAAAGAGCAGTTATAGAAGAAGCTGCTAAACTGGCCGAGGGCGTGTTACTGCCTATCAATACATCTGGTGACAGAGAAGAGTGCCAATTCGATCCAGACACTAAAACAGTGAAAACTCCAAATGGCTTCAAAGCAGCCTACGAACACTACCAACAAGGTGGATGGAGTGGTTTGTCGTCTGCGCCTGAGTTTGGCGGGCAAGGCTTACCACACTTACTAAAAAACGTTGTTGATGAAATGGTCTGTTCAACGAACCTATCGTTTGGCATGTACCCAGGTTTATCTCATGGTGCGATAGACTTACTCCAGCAGCACGGTACAGAAGCACAAAAGCAAACCTACCTACCAAAGCTTATACAAGGCATTTGGACTGGCACCATGTGCTTGACCGAGCCTCAGTGCGGAACCGACTTGGGCCTAATCACCACAAAAGCTGAAGAGAACCCTGATGGCAGCTACGCTATCAGTGGAACAAAAATCTGGATTACCGGCGGAGAGCATGATCTTGTCGACAATATCATCCATTTAGTGCTGGCTAAAATACCTGGCAGCCCAGAAGGCAGCAAAGGTATCTCATTATTTGTCGTCCCAAAAGTGCTTGAAGACGGGTCGCGCAATCCAGCATTTTGTGGAGGCCTTGAGCACAAAATGGGAATCAAAGCATCAGCGACTTGCGTAATGAACTTTGAAAATGCCAAAGGCTGGCTAGTGGGAGAAGCAAACCAAGGTCTTAAGTGCATGTTCACCATGATGAATGCTGCCCGTATCATGGTAGGTATCCAAGGTTTGGGGCTGGCAGAAACGGCTTACCAAGTATCATTGGGGTTCGCCAAGGAGCGCTTACAAAGTCGCTCCCTGTCTGGGCCTCAAAACAAGTCAGGCAAGGCAGACCCGATTATTGTTCACCCTGACGTGCGCCGCATGCTTTTAAAGCAAAAGGTTTTGATAGAAGGGTCTAGAGCAATGGCCAGCTTGGCCGGCCTTCACTTTGACCTAAGTCACCACCACGCCGATTCAAATGTGCGGGAACGCTCCGATGATTTGTTTCAATTACTCACGCCCATCGTCAAATCATTTCTGACCGATGAAGGATATGCTTGCGTCGATGCGGGCCTCCAATCTATGGGTGGCTCTGGCTTCACACAGGATTGGCCTGTTGAGCAACTGCTCCGCGATGGCCGTATTGCCCGCATCTATGAAGGCACCAACGGAATTCAAGCGATGGACCTAGTCGGCCGTAAGCTAACCATGAAAGGCGGGAAACTCCCCCTAACTTACTTCAATGAGATGCGTTCGTTACTTTCTATCGTATCAAACGAGAGTCACTTGAAGCACTGTGAAGGTTTTCTATCTACCTTGCAGTCTGCACTGAGTTGGTTAGGCCAGAACGCAAGCCAAGATCCGGAACAGGCAGGCGCGGTGGCATCGACGCTACTACGAACATTTGCACTAACCACCTTAGCTGTATTATGGGCCAGAATGGCCGCTCAAACGCAGCAAGCAGAAACAGCCAAACAATACCCAGCAGCGTTCCTAGAAGGCAAGCGTAAAGCTGCTGAACACTTCTTCCGCTTATACGCACCAGAAATGGAGGCATTGCTTTCAGACATAAAATCTGGAAAGAGTAGCATCATGGACTTTTCAGTCGAAGAGTTTTAGTCACCTCAAGCCACACTCCTGCATCATGCACAATTAATTAAGTGCATGATGCAGTTTTCTAGACAAGTATCCTTGCCATAGCGCGACAAACAATCAATCTTGTTGATACAAGCATTACTGACAGGAACAGGTATTATGAAATTTAAAGGACTAGACGATTTCACTCACACTCAAGAAGATAAAATAGGTGTGTTAATTACCAACTTAGGTACTCCCGACGGACCAACACCACAAGCTTTACGAGTTTACCTCAGACAGTTTCTGTCTGACCCTCGAGTTGTAGAAATTCCGCGACTTATCTGGCTGATAATTTTACACGGCATTATTTTACGCATACGTCCAAAAAAGTCGGCTAAAGCCTATGCCTCGGTTTGGACGGAGCATGGTTCACCATTGCTTTCGCACACACAAGAGCAGGCAAAAGCCTTAAGCAAGAGGCTAGAAACCAAATGGGGTGACAAGCTTGTTACCAAGTTTGCGATGCGTTACGGCAACCCTTCCATCGACAAGGTAATGAATTCAATGCTAGAAGAAGGTGCTCGACGCTTAGTGATCCTTCCCTTGTATCCTCAATACTCAGGTGCGACTGCCGGTTCCACCTTTGACGCGATCTCTACAGAACTAACAGCGCGTCGCTGGGTGCCTGAACTCCGCTTTATAAATTCTTATCACGACCATCCGCTGTATATCAAAGCAATGGCCGATAAAATAAAACAGTTTTGGTCTGAGAACGGCCAGGCTGACAAGCTCATGCTATCTTTTCATGGTGTCCCCAAACGATACTTAGAGTTAGGTGACCCATACTACTGTCATTGCCAAGTCACTTCTCGACTATTAACTGAAGCGCTGGATATTGATGCGGATAAAGTTATCACAAGCTTTCAGTCGCGTTTTGGTAAAGCTGAGTGGCTTAAACCGTATACCGACCACACCTTGAAATCACTCCCCGATAAAGGCGTCTCATCTGTTCAAGTATTTTGCCCTGGTTTTTCATCAGACTGTTTAGAAACGCTTGAGGAAATTGCCGTGGAAAATCGAGATTATTTTCTAGAAGCCGGCGGACAAAGTTATCAGTATATCCCTGCGTTAAACTCAGATAGGAGCCATATTGATTTACTAGAATCGATAATCGACAGCAACCTTCAAGGATGGGAGGTCAAGGCTCAGGATTATCAGGCACGTGAACGCAGGTTTAAAGGATGTCCTTTACACCAGTAATACTAAACAGACCTTCTAGCATGGCGCCTGAAGGTCTTTTCACTGATGCGTTCACAAGTTTAAGACTGCTGCCGATCCTTTATTTGCTGATATACCAAATCAGCATCCTGGGTTCGCTTGGCATACTCTCTCATATCACCCATTCTTTGAGCCTCGAAAGCGTAGGTCAGCTTTCTTTCATATTCCTTAATCAAGCGTTTCATTGTGTGTTGCTTAAATAGATTGATCATTGCGCTATTTCCTATTTATAGAGGGTACTTATTAAATACGTCTGTATAAGGGAAATAGATTGCAATCATCCGGCAAAAGACCATTATTCAGGGAACCAACAGCTGCTCTATCCATATAGAACCATGTTTGGTGAATAGAGACCGTTCATGCACACCACTATCATGAGCCTGCCAAATTTCTAAGTAATCAGCAGTAATAAGCAAACCTAAAGCGTCTTTTGTAAAGGGCACTTCATCAGAGTTTGGATATATTTTCTTTAACTCCAATAAAGCCTGTTCCAAGGTTTTTCGATCATTTAATTCAGAACTCTGATTTTGGTAACGAGCATAGTAGTGATCTAAAAGCTTTGATGCGTGAGGTTTATGATGCCAATGGGGTTCTAATTGAGAGGCAGACAATAACGATAAACTCCCACGCATTCTGAACTGACACATAAGAGAAGGATAAAAAAATAGCGCTTCAGCTTTGTTAGCTGCTAAGTTTGATAAGTTCTTCTGCGCTAAGCGGTTTACAAATAATAGGCAAGACTCAGTAGATATCTCTCGCACAACGAGTGTTCGCATTCTAACTTGGGATGGGCAGTGTTCCTCTAGCGTCGCGAAAGAACAATATTTTGCGCTTGGGTCTTGCTTCGCGATAGCTGCCTGGCGCTGCTCACGTAAGACCTCTAGAGGTGAGTTCATACTACCAAATACCCTTGCTACTAATGACTAATAGGAAACTAACTACTTATAAAATTTTACCTAAGGTAGGCTCCTCAACAATATAGGGAGCAGATTTTACATTTAGAGCTGTAACTATCTGTTTTACTAGGAAATATTACAGATCTTTTTATCCGGACCTATTATTAAATTTCTCTAACTCGCTTATTGCGCCCGGATTCATGTCTTTCACGTAGATCTGACTCTATATATCTGTCTGTAGTGGCCATGCTGGCGTGACCAGCGTCATCTCGTACATGCTCGCGAGGACGATGTTTGACGTCTTCCGAAATTCCCGTATGTCTCAACCAGTGAACTGTAGCAATTCTAAGGTCATCCGCATCCTGCTCGAGCCCATCTTTTAGCATTCTATTGTGAGCAGCATCGAAACAATTTTGAACGATCAAGCGAACATGACGCGTACTAGTAATGCCACCAGAACCCTTGTATTTAGGCAAGATTGGTGACTTGTCATTAATGCTAGGCAACGGGCTTAGGTTTAAATGCTCTCTATATCGCTTGAGAGATTTCAGCATGTCATCGCAAACTGTAATTCTTCGGTTTTTGTTTCCTTTGCCTGTAACTTTAAACCACCAATTTCCGTCTCGATCTCGCTCAAAGTCGCACATTAGTGGTGTCGAGCGCTCATCGGCAACTAGCTCTGAAATTCGGAGATACATCGCAAACAACGCATTCATGATAAACAGTGTGCGTTCATGCTCTTCCGGATCTTGATCTGCTAGCAACTCAGCCGTTTCAAGGACGTAATCCCATTGAATATTACTAATTCTGCGAACAATTGGAGCTTGTTGATCACGGCTAATGAATTTACTTTTTTGTCGTATTAAGGCGACCGGATTAGATGAAACTTCGCCCTCTTGCAGAAGATAGTCATAAAATGAGGATATCGCTGTAAACGTTGCTTTTATCGCAGCTTGAGAAGGAAAGTATTCCCCAATATTTGCTTCTTTTCCTCGCTTGAACTCTTCTTTTGACACGTTAACAACAAACGGGCGCCAGTCTTTATTAGGTATCCTCCCGTCAGGCGACTTTTTAAACCTGGCGACATTCTTTATACCTATCCAAGCTTCAGGTGGGTTGATACAGAAATTAATGAATTCTTCTATGTGCTCACGCTGTAGCTCAAGAATTGAAGTCTTTTCGATTTGCCAGGACCATTGTAAAAGTCGTTCGAGCTCTCTTCGATAGCTATTGAATGTGGCTGTACTGCCGTTATAGCTATAAAGAAACTTCAATGACAACTCTAGATCTTGCTGAGCGTCAGAAAAGCTTATCCAGTTTGGGCTCTGCGGCGCGACTTTAAATGGATTGCCAATAAACTCTAGGTTATCAATGATTGGTGATGGCGGGTTTCGCTTAGGGTCCTTCATTTCTTAATCGTTATCAAAGAGCTTTAGATTAAGCATAGCCTTGATTTTCTGATATTCAATATATCCGATATTCACAAATATCGGATATATCATCAGGCATTCGAGTCAATCTACATGGCTTTCTTTAGCCTATTCCAAGACCTTAAGTTAGTCGGATGCCCCAAACATGGTTTCCACAGCGGCACTTGCGACTCCGGATATTTCTACTTGATAGCTTGTTTTTCCAAAGCTCATAACAGCGCCAATGAACGTGCTGCCGATAGCTTCGAGCATTTGGTCAGGCTCGAGCTCCATTTGCTCGCATATTTCTGCTACTCGATCAGAAAACTCCTGTAATACCTCTTGTGATAATTCAGCCATAAAAATACTCGCCAGGTTTAACTCTGTTCCCAAGGGTTGAATATTTTGAGGTTGTCCAGATTAAAATCTGATACGTTGCGCGTTACGATTGTCATATCTTGAACAGCGGCTGTTGCAGCAATAAACGTATCTCTATATGGCTTTGGGTCTGGTACATGATACTTGGCGCTAACCAAAACGACTTCCTTATCGACTGGTAATATACGTCCCTCAAAAGTTGGCAAAACGTGGTCGCTCATCCATTTCCGGAGAATCTTACCTTTCGCAGCATCAGATCTTTCAGCCCGTAGAATCCCGAGCTCTATTTCATGAATGACGATTGATGAAACATAAAGCAATTCAGCTTCAACTTGGGCTGACCATTCCTCTACATTGCTATCAGCTTTACCGCTTTTTACTTTTCTGAGTTCAGAGACAACATTAGTGTCTAATAAATACATACTAAAACTCTGCTGCTGCAGCTTTGTCGGTGACTTGGCCCGGAGTAAATTCGATATCCTCTACCCCATCCATAGAAAGCAGCTCACCAATCGTCGCCTTCTTCTCCGTCATAGCTTTGTACTCTTCATAAGATAAGAGTACGTGAGACGGTTTCCCTCGATCGGTAATATACACAGGTCCAGACAGCGCCTCTTTCTTGGCTCGGCCTGTATCTTGATTAAACTCTCGACTGGTTAATGTAGACATAGCTCACCTCCAAAACAATCTTATGTATAAATGTTACTACATGCGTTTAGTGATCGTCTACAATTGTTTCTATGTTGCTACATTTGGGTTGGATTTAGCGATATGATATAGCACCTGCTTCCATTGGCTTTGTTCGGATAGCAGACCTTGTGGAGCCGCTTGAATAGGCTCTTTTAGTCCCTGATTCGAAATAACTTCGACAGGAGAGTCAGGCCCTGGCCAACACCAACCAAAAGAGTTTCATTGCTGAATAATTAATTGCTGTTCATAAAGTGCTCATATTAGAATAGGCGTAACAAACAGACTCTCTCTAGGGAAATAACAATAAATAATTGGAGCTAGGCATGCCATCCTTTATTAAACTACTCTTGACTTTACTTTGTGTTCTGAGCCTATCTGCTTGTGGTGGCGGTGGAGGCGACGGTCAGGAAAGCAATGCGGATATATCTAAAGGCGATGTGTTTACACCCTCTCTAAAAATAGAATCAAGCACTGTTGTTACACCTACTGTTGTTTCTCCCGCTTTTGGTGAATTAGACCTAACCGATATTGAGTCAGTTGAAAATTTTAGGATGCCTGAGGACATTCAAGATTCATCTATTGCATCCTTGTTAGATGATGATGGGAATGCTGTTTATCTATCTGTAATTACTAACGATTCCACAAACCTAGAGTTAAATGGAAGAACAACTTTAGAGGCGCTGCTTTCGTTAATGCCAGAACTGCCTGATGATTTTAAGGGGGCTCTGGAAGCCAGCCTTGATTCTGTTGAAGCCAAGAAAGTAGAAAAATACATCAATGACAATCCTGATTGGTCTTTATCAGAAGATGAAGAGATTTCTGACCTTATCGCAGATTGGTTGGTTAAGGTAGTACAAGACTTGAGATCAACCACAGTAACCACTGCACATCTTTACCGCTCATCTCTTGATCGAAATATTAGCTCTCAGAGTATAGATTTCTTTGAAAAACACGGTGACGTTTCTAACTATAGACTGGGGGAAGATTACGAAAATACTGATGAGAAAATAACAATCGAGAAACAAGGGTATGACGAAACCTTGGAATCTCACAAGCTTAAATTAAACAATTATGGAGAAAGGTATCTAATAGTTATTGAATCGGAAAATGATCCGAATCTGATTCAGAGCCAGAACGTAGACCTTTCTAATGAAAGTGATGATATAAATCTTTCTAATGTGATATTTCATGTTTTATATCCTTCCAATATTTTAGATCATAAAGATACTAAATCTTCTTTTATAAAGAATGAATACGAAACAAACGGGTCTGACCTTAAAGAAAAACTTTACTTTTATGGCCCTGGTAAAGATAAGGGCGAAGAACTGAGCGGGCAGGCTAAGGCGGTGCAGTCTGTTGCTTTAGCCACTTCTATTGCCTATAGCTATTCTGCACCCATGATATACCTCTCAACCGGCTTGAGTATGAGCTGTACAAGGAAAGCATTTGATTTGGAGTTCTTTACCGGATTGAGTAATGTGGGAACTTTATTTGATCAGCTGAGTGGTGAATCTTATAAAGACAGAGCGAGTTCTATTACAAGTTTAATGCTTAACATTCTCGTCGAGGATGCCCCTGAATGCGCTTTAATTACAATTAAATCAAAAATATTCAAAGCAGCTTTGGCTGCCTACAACCCAGTTATTGCCCTGCTGTACACAGCTTATAAAAAAGCTGATGCGGTTTCGAGTATTGCTTTGTTTACAAATCAGTTTGAAGGATATAGCGAAAAATTCATGGTAGGTTTCGAAAACTACCAAGAATCTACAATTGGCATAAATCCATCAAATCAAGTGATGCCACTGGTCGCAGGTAGGTTTGATGGTTCGTATCTATCTACCTCAAAACTTCAAGCATTGGATCTCCCTGTGAATGGTGAGGCATATATTGGAAGTTGTACACCTGGAGACAATAATACCTGCACCGTGTGGAATTATTTAGGCAGCGAAGATAGCTCGACAACTATCGAATTTGAGGTTGAGTGTAGATCGCACCCTGAACGAAATGATGAACAAGTACCTTGCCACTCGGTCCAAGTTCGAGATTTGGGAACAGTTAACGAAGAAGTTTTAGGGACGTTTAGACCGAAAACTAGTAATGATAGTGCAATCACATTCGAGCTTGACCTAAAAGGCAGGAAAGAACATCAATTGCAGTTTCGAAGCATTGACTCTGGCAGAGCCGAACATGTTGAAAACGTGTACTTACAAATATTTCCAATTTGGCTTAACTGTAGAAACTTAGGTTTCGATGAGGATGGATACTCGACTTACATAAACGAATTAGACGACAGTGAGTGGGAAGCACACTGTAGCAATAATCTGTTGCACGATGGCAGTGGAGAGTCTGAATACGCGCTTACGAGATTTGATTCAGATACGGGGGAAAAGTTGCTAGAGGTATCTTTCATAAATGGTATCGATCAAGGAATTGCTGTTGTGTATGAATACTTGACGGAAGTTGATCGTGTTACAGAGGTTGCACACGATGGGTTCATTTTCGATAGCAATCTTGCTTTATCAGTAAGACACCCTGATGAGCCGCGAGAGTTATTAGCCGATTCCAGAAATGATGGAGAGTTGAGAGTTTATTATAAGTCAGGGAATCTTTTGGCAGAGATGACTTACGAAAATGGACTAAAGGAAGGTTCGGACATTGGGTACTTTGAAAGTGGCCAAATAAGTGATCAAGCTAATTATGTTAATGGGCTCCGACAAGGTGCTTTTGTTATCTTCTATGAAAATGGCAATGCGCAGGAAGTATCAAACTATCTCGATGATCGCCTACATGGAAAACTATTCAGTTATGATGAAGATGGAAACCTGTTATTCGAGCATATCTACAAAAATGGAGAAAAAGATGGGGAGCAGATACATTACTGGGAAAATGGAAATATAAAAACTGTCATCCACTTCGTTGATGGTGTGAAGCATGGCTTACAAGAAAATTATTATTCAAATGGTGTAAAAGAAAGCTCGGAACCATATGTAGATGGTGAGTTACATGGTGTTTCTTATCGATATATAGAAAGCGGTACTTTACTAACAGAAACCACTTGGGTTGCTGGAGTTAAAAATGGCCCGGACATTAAATATTATGCTAATGGCCAAATAGAAGATTTTAAAACCAATGTTGATGGAAAATTCGAAGGAGAAGCGAGATCGTATTACTACTCAGGTGATCTTGAACGCCTCTTTCATTATTCTGAAGGAAAATTACACGGCCAAGAGACTGGCTATTTCCAATCAGGAGAAATCAGTGCGCAACAGTATTGGGAGGAAGGAAGCAGGATAGGCATACAGAAACTGTTCTATATAGATGGCACTGTAAAAAGAATACAGGACTGGACAGAGGAAAAGTACTTGAAAAGGTTAACCCTCTACTACCCCAATGGCTATATTGAAAAACACACGGAGCGTAGCTCCAAAGATGTTGTAACTATTGATTACCATTGTGGATGGGATAATCCTTTATCAGAGGCAATTGATTACCTTGGCTATAGTTACTCAAATCAAGAAGGATATACTTATGGATGTAGCGGGGACACTTAATATTTTCTGAAAATAGAAGGACTTCTAATAGAACAATGACTGCTTACTCATGAAAGCCGATAAACGTGAATTGTGTGAATCGTTGACATATCACACTCGCTTTCATACTCTAAACACGGCTTCTGGGGGCGGCGCTATACAGAGACAAGGCCTTACTAACTTTCGTCTCGCATTAAAACCGCCTTGTGCGGTTTTGCTGTTTATGGGGCTGGCTCACCCGATACTAAGCTTTTCTTGCTGAGTACCGATAAATAATTACGCACCATAACAATAAGGGGTAATACACTCTAAGCTGCGATAGCGGCCAACTTTTTGATCATATTCTAATCATCCCGGCTGACAGCGCTTGCTTTTCTGTTGCGGGCATGAGTTTGAACTGATTTCATGATTTCTTTGATTAGCTTTTCAGGTAAGACACCATAGCTATAAAGTCCATTATCCAGCTTTCGAATGTCGTACCCTGGCCAAGTAAATTTATTGTATTCGGTCGTAATAATCCAAGATCGTTCTGCATCTAAGCCCAAACGCTTTTTGGTTGCAGCAGGTATTTCTATACCGGACTCTGGATCAACGGGAGGGGTATGAGTGATGGGGAGAACAAATAAGATAGTTTGACCTTGCTCGCTTTTACGATTTAGTAAGACGCTACAAGGCCGTTCTTTCATACCTTCACTTTTTCCTTTTCGGTGCTCATTCCACCAAAGATAGGAATATTTAATGACATGGCCTATTTCGGGTATTTTTGCAGCCATTTATTTCATTTCATCATTGAAGAGCTTTGCTTCAGATGGAATAGCCGCTTCAGATAGATCGGATAGCTCATTTTCTGTCAGAGTGGAAATATGAAATGCTCTTTCTTCGAGCTCTTGAAGTCGATGATACTCTTCAGCAGATAAAAGAACTAAATCTTCTCGTCCATGGTTAGTGATTAAAACTGCTTCTCGGTGAGCAATGGTTCGATATCGGCCGAACTCCTTT
>NZ_LWEY01001313.1:0-2669 GCF_001634935.1 Oleiphilus sp. HI0043
GATAAATCGCTGGAAAATAAGCCTCGGATCTTTTTAAACATGGTGTGAGATCAACCTAAACAATTCGTAGAAAATAATCGAGCAACTTTAACAACGGTACCTATATAGAGCAAGACGGAATTGAAAAATGAACGATAATTAAAGCTAATTTACCCCATTTCTGAACATATATTAAACAATACGATTTAATTAACCCCTCTTATTTGTCTGGCCGGAATTATTCCTGATATTATGGCGGCAATTTTTTAATTACCTAACACCTAATCTGTGGCTTCGAATTGATGCTCCAGAAAAGACAACGCTTGAGGATTAACATGTCCATCGATCCAGAAGACATCAATAAAATTGCTCACCTGGCTCGGCTTCATATCGAAGACGATAAAGTTGAGAAAATCAGTAACGATATAACAAATATTCTGTCATTGGTTGATCAGCTACAAAATGCCAATACTGAAGACATTCCACCAATGGCTCACCCAATGGATGCTGTACAGGTTCTACGTCCAGATGTTGTCACTGAAAGCGATAAAAGAGAAAAGCTCCAAACTGTCGCCCCCAACACTGAAGACGGTTTATTTCTTGTGCCAAAGGTTATTGAGTAAGGTGAACGTCCACCTATCCATTAGCAACATCACATTATTATCGATAGCACAACATTCACTCTATTCGAAAGCTAACTAAACATGCTAAACAAAACTGTAAAACAATTATCAACAGGGCTTGCTAGCGGCGAGTTTTCAAGCCTCGAGCTCAGCCAATACTTTCTAGACAGAATCAAGAAGCTTGACGGCCAATATAATAGTTTCATTACCGTTACCGAAGAACAAGCGCTTGCACAGGCGAAAGCAGCCGATGAGATTATCGCAAGCGGCAAGGCAACACCCTGGACAGGTATTCCCTTTGCACATAAGGACATCTTCTGCACCGAAGGCGTGTTAACTACCTGCGCCTCAAAAATGCTAGATAACTTTATTCCGCCTTATGACGCCACCATCGTCAGCAATTTTAAAAATGCGGGCGCAGTTTGTTTAGGTAAAACAAACATGGATGAATTCGCGATGGGCTCATCTAACGAGACAAGTTATTTTGGCAAAGTTATCAACCCTTGGAGCCAAGAAGAGCAACTTGTACCCGGTGGTTCATCTGGCGGTTCAGCAGCTGCCGTTGCCGCTCGACTTGTGCCAATAGCAACCGCAACCGATACCGGCGGCTCTATTCGCCAGCCTGCTTCTCTTTGCGGCTTAACCGGATTAAAACCAACCTACGGCCGTGTTTCACGCTACGGAATGATTGCCTTCGCATCAAGTCTTGACCAAGCTGGCCCGATGGCTCTCACTGCAGAAGATGCGGCAATGATGCTGAACGTGCTTGCAGGACATGACGCCAAGGACTCAACCAGCCTAGACCGCGAAGTACCAGACTACACAGCGAACTTGAATAACTCACTTGAAGGCCTCCGAATTGGTCTACCAAAAGAGTTTTTCAACGAGCACTTAAGCGCTGAATTGCAGGATGTATTGCAAACCGCTATTAAGGAGCTGGAAAAGCTGGGAGCGACGTTTAAAGAAGTGTCGCTACCACATTCTGACCTGTCAGTACCGGCCTACTACGTGATTGCGCCAGCAGAATGTTCTGCAAACTTGTCACGCTTTGACGGCGTTCGCTTTGGGCACCGTTGTGACGACCCGAAAGATCTGATGGACATGTATCAGCGCACCCGCTCTGAAGGCTTCGGCGATGAAGTTAAACGACGTATTCTAATAGGTGCTTACGCCCTATCCGCCGGCTACTACGATGCCTATTACAGAAAAGCACAGCAGGTTCGCCGTTTAATTAAGAATGACTTCGTCAGCGCCTTTGAAGAAGTTGATTTGATCTTAGGCCCAACCTCTCCGTCGGAAGCATTTGGCTTTAATTCCAAAGGTGATGACCCTGTAAAAATGTATCTTGAAGATATCTTTACTATTTCAACCAACCTCGCCGGGCTGCCTGGCATGTCACTTCCAGCAGGCTTATTAAATGGTCTGCCTATTGGCATGCAACTTATTGGTAACTACTTCGACGAACAACGTATGCTTAACGTCGCGCATCAGTTCCAACAAGTTACCGATTGGCACACCTTAGCACCACAGAACATTTAAGCCTGGAGAAACACTATGCAATGGGAAACAGTAATCGGGCTTGAAGTTCACGTCCAGCTCGCCACCAAAACGAAAATATTTTCCGGCTCTTCTACTGCCTATGGCGCAGAGCCAAACACTCAGGCAAACGAAGTTGACCTAGCCTTGCCTGGCACCTTGCCTGTACCAAATGAGCAAGCCTTTCGTTACGCCGTTATGTTCGGCTTGGCTATCGACGCAGAAATCGGTAAACGCTCGGTTTTCGAACGTAAAAACTATTTTTACCCAGACTTGCCCAAGGGTTACCAGACCACGCAGCTAGACCTGCCGATCGTTGGCCCTGGTGTTGTTGAAATTGAACTAGAGGACGGCAGCAAGAAGTCTGTTCGTATCCATCACGCTCACCTTGAAGAAGATGCCGGTAAATCGCTTCATGAAGATTACCATGGCATGTCAGGCATAGATCTGAACCGCGCGGGAACACCGCTTATTGAAATCGTGTCAGAGCCTGATATCAGCAATAGTGAAGAAGCAGTCGCCTTTGCCAAA
>NZ_LWEY01001314.1:0-979 GCF_001634935.1 Oleiphilus sp. HI0043
CTCGTGATGCGGAATACGGGCTATCTGAAGATATTGACCAATCTCTACTAGAGCAGATGTCACTCAGCATTAAGCAACGCATGACAGCTGAGCCAGTTCGCTTTGTCTATGACAGGGAAATGCCGAAATCCACACTGAACTACTTGCTTGATAAAATCGGCATCTCAAATTATGACGCCGTCATCCCGGGTGGCCGCTATCACAACTTCAGAGACTTCATCAGTTTCCCTAATATCGGGCGCAACTATTTAGAATATTCACCGCTTCCGAGAATCGAAAGCAAGAAGTTCGCCGCTCACAAAAGCAGCTTCCAGGCGATTTCTGAAGGCGATATTTTACTTTATTACCCGTATCACAAGTTCAACCATTTCACCGAGTTCGTACGGCAGGCATCATACGATCCTAAAGTTGAACATATCAGTATCAGCATTTATCGCGTCGCCAAAAAAAGCCGAATTATCGATGCCCTGATCAATGCGGCAAAGAATGGTAAAAATGTTCGCGTCGTGGTTGAGCTGCGCGCCCGCTTTGACGAAGAAGCAAATATAGAATGGGCGAAGGTACTGACCGATGCGGGCATCAAAGTAGACTTTGGTGTGCCTGCATTGAAGTGCCACACCAAGCTTTGTTTAATTGGACGCAACGAAAGTGACGGCTATAAGCGCTACGCTCACATCGGCACAGGTAACTTCCACGAGAAGACCGCAAGGATTTATACCGACTTCTCTTTATTTACCTGCCACGATGAAATTACCGCCGAAGTAGAAGACGTATTTAACTTCATTCGCTTCAGCTATAAACATTATCACTTCAAACACCTTATCGTCTCGCCAAATGATTTCCGGCCACGTGTTCACAAGTTGATTGATCGTGAGATAAAGCACGCCGAGAAAGGCCTGACTGCCGAAATCATGCTGAAGGTCAATAACCTGGTCGATGACGAAGTCGTTGGGCACCTCTACAAAGCAAGCCAGGCTGG
>NZ_LWEY01001315.1:0-1223 GCF_001634935.1 Oleiphilus sp. HI0043
GACGACCGCTGACTTTGAAGTCGTCGGCTATGAGTCGCATGACAGTATCCAGTACCCTTTTTCAGTTTAAATATATATCGAGTAGGAAGAAACAATGAAGCGCTCCATGATCGTCGCGATGGCAGAAAACCGAGTTATCGGCATTAACAACAAGCTGCCTTGGTATTTGCCCAATGATCTTAAGTACTTTAAACAAGTGACGATGGGCAAGCCGATTCTAATGGGGCGTAAAACCTATGAGTCGATTGGTAAGCCGCTTCCAGGTCGATGCAATATCGTTATAACGCGAAATGAAAGCTGGTCGGCTGAAGGCGTGAAAGTCGTGCACTCTCTTGAGCAGGCTTTTGATTTAGGAGAGTCGGTTTGTGATATTGACGGTCAGTCGGAAGTGATGATCATTGGTGGTGACCAGATCTATCAAACGAGTCTGCCGGATGTTGATCGTATCTATCTAACGAAAGTTCATGCAGAAGTCGAAGGCGATGCTTATTTTCCCGAAGTCGATTGGACTCAGTGGCGTGAAATTGGGCGGGAAGATTTTGAAGCCGAAGGGCCGAATCCCTATGATTATAGTTTTATCGTTTTGGATCGTAAGTAAAAAGAAAAGGACTGAACTTCTGCTCAGTCCTATGTTTCGTCGAGCTTAATCCAGCATATCCAAATTACGAACACCACCTTTATCGGCGCTTGTTGCCAGCATGGCATAGGCTTTCAAAGCGCTAGAGACCTTTCGCTCGCGATGCTCTGCTGGTTTCCAGGCTTGCTTGCCTTTCTGCTCCATTGCTTCACGTCGAGAGTTAAGTACCCCTTCTTCCAAGACAACATCAATTGAGCGATTAGGGATATCGATCTTGATTTTGTCGCCGGCTTCAATCAATGCGATAGCGCCACCGGCAGCTGCTTCAGGGGAAGCGTGGCCAATTGATAGGCCAGAGGTACCCCCTGAGAAGCGACCGTCGGTTAACAAGGCGCAAGCTTTACCTAGGCCTTTTGATTTCAGGTAACTGGTTGGATACAACATTTCCTGCATACCCGGGCCACCTTTAGGGCCTTCATAGCGAATAATAACCACATCGCCCTCAACTACGTCATCATTAAGTATGCCTTTTACTGCGGAATCCTGGCTTTCGAAGATAACGGCTTTGCCTTCAAACACGAGAATAGAGTCATCAACGCCAGCTGTTTTTACCACGCAACCGTCTTCAGCGATATTGCCGTACAAG
>NZ_LWEY01001316.1:0-1078 GCF_001634935.1 Oleiphilus sp. HI0043
GACGATGTGTTTTATGAAGCACGCGGTACGGCTTGGGCGCTGGTGCATATACTAAAAGCAATAGAGCATGACTTTAAGGCAGTGCTGATCAATAAGAATGCTTTGGTAAGCTTGCAGCAGATAACACTGGAATTGGAAGCGACTCAAGAGGCTGTTTGGAGTCCGATGATTCTAAATGGTAGTGGCTTTGGGATGTTGGCTAATCATAGCTTGACAATGTCTTCGTATATCTCAAGAGCATCAGCGGCCATTATCGACTTGCGCAGTTTGCTTCAGCAGGGCTAACTTTCTAGCACTCGTGAAGTGCAGATAGTAAAAAGGCCGCTGATGCGGCCTTTGTTATATAGAGCTAAGCGCTACAACTTACTTATTGTAGTTCGCTACAGACTTCTCGATTGACTTACGAGCAGCATCTGCATTTTCCCAGCCTTTTACTTTTACCCACTTGCCTTTCTCAAGCTCTTTGTAACGCTCAAAGAAGTGCTGGATCTGTTCTTTCAGTAACACTGGAATATCTTCAATATCCTGAATATCTTTGTACTCAGGAGATAGCTTGTCGTGAGGTACCGCTACTAGCTTCTCATCACCACCCGCTTCATCGTCCATGTCTAGCATGCCGATTGGGCGACAACGAATTACTGAGCCAGGTATAACTGGATATGGTGTGATAACCAATACATCTAATGGATCACCATCGTCAGCCAAAGTGTGCGGGATAAAACCGTAGTTTGCTGGGTAGAACATTGGCGTGGACATGAAACGGTCAACTACAACAGCTCCCATGTCTTTGTCGATTTCATATTTTACCGGGCTGCTTTGAGCTGGGATTTCAATTACGACGTTAATGTCGTTAGGAATGTCTTTTCCTGCTGGAATGTTGTCAAAAATCATAGCTTTGTCCTGTCGTTAATAAGCGGTGTTACTGACCTGAATTTTTTCGCAGAGCGATAAAGTGCGCGATTATACGGCTTCGTGCATTTTTACGCCAGATTCAGAGCCAACAAACAGCAGATCTGCGGGTCTAAGTGCAAATAAACCGTTAGTGACTACGCCTGTAAGGTTGTTGATTTCGGCTTCG
>NZ_LWEY01001317.1:0-702 GCF_001634935.1 Oleiphilus sp. HI0043
GAAAGAACTACCGTCTCGAATAATCTGCACTTCGTACTGAATTGGTAGAGAATGATCCCCTGGGCGTAAAAAGTAGCCATGCATTGAGTGAGCGCTGAGTTGATCGACTGTTTGATAAGCCGCCATCAGTGCTTGACCACAGACCTGTCCACCGAATACATTTTTGAAGCCCAAATCTTCGCTGCAACCTTCAAAGACTAAGTTGTTGAGTTGCTTAAGTTGAAGGACATCGATGAGTTGTTGTAGTACGTCTTGCATGATCATGACTCACTTTATTAATCGCGCTTTGTTGAGTTTTAAACAAAGCGCCTAATTCAGGGAGTCTTTAGCTTAAAGACTACTGAGCTCTTTAACTAGCGCTTGTTTTTCAACACAGCGTTGCCCAGTTAGTACAAAACCATCCAAACAGTCTTGCTCGTTATAATGACGACCACAAATATTCAGGCCATCTTGTTCGAAGCGCCATTGGCCTGAAGCACTGGCAGGTGGGCAAACGACGACGGGGCAGGCGGGTGTTTTAGTTGCTATCGGCATGATGCCGAAGCTTACCTGGCTCGGTGTGCCGGTCAGAGTCTTCGCTAAGGTGCGTGCGCAGGTCATTAGTGGCAGCACGTAGAGTCTGACCTGCCCTTCGATCTCTGCGCAGTCACCTAAGGCGTAGACATCTTCTGCACTAGTTTGTAGCAAGGCGTTGGTGACAAT
>NZ_LWEY01001318.1:0-909 GCF_001634935.1 Oleiphilus sp. HI0043
GTACCAAAAGCTTGGTCTTGAACTCCTCGAAGGCTACGGCATGTCTGAAAACTTTGGTTATTCTCATATGTCCCAGCCAGGCAGAAGTTGCCTTGGTTACGTAGGTGAACCTTTACCTGGTGTTGATTGTCGAATCAGTGAGCAAGGTGAAATTCAAATCAAGAGCCCTACCCTGATGATGGGTTACTACAAGGATGAGGCGAAAACCAAGGCTGAGTTCACTGAAGATGGCTATTTGAAAACCGGGGATCGTGGTGAAATTGATGAACTTAAACGCCTTAAGATTACCGGACGAACCAAAGAAATATTTAAAACCAGTAAAGGTAAATACGTTGCGCCAGCGCCAATAGAGAATAAGATTATTGGCCATCAAGACATTGAGATGGTTTGTGTATCGGGCGCTGAGTACCCACAACCTCACGCATTGGTAGTATTAGCCGAATCATCGGCCAAAAAAACAAGCTGTGATGACTTTAAAGCAGAGCTTGCCTCTAGCTTTCAATCTTTAATCAAGGACGTAAACTCTACACTTGACCCTCATGAGCATATCAAGTTCGTGACGATTGTCAGTGATGAGTGGAGCATCGCCAGCGGGCACCTAACACCGACGATGAAGATGAAGCGAGATGTTATTGAGTCGAGTTACAAGCCTCATTTGGATGATTGGTATGAAGCACGCCAAGCGGTTGTTTGGCATTAGGGTGCACTATCGTCATCCCGGTGTGCTCTTCAGCCGGGATCCATGATACCTAGCACGGCGCATCAAGCAAAATGGATTCCCGCTTAACACACTGCGGGAATGACGCGTCTTTAAGACTACGGGAATGGCGCGTTTTTAAGACTGCAGGATTTCAGCAACTTGACCATCCGTGAAATCCCTATCACCGTTCCGAAAAGAATATATCACCG
>NZ_LWEY01001319.1:0-711 GCF_001634935.1 Oleiphilus sp. HI0043
TCGGGATTTCAGCGTGCTCAAGTGCCAGTTCTTCCATTTTGTTTACAACTTCTTTCATTGACGGTAAAACACTCTTCTGCATGCCATTAGTAAGCATTAAACCGTGAGATAGGTTGTTGATGTCTTCCGAAGTACAAGCAAAGTGAACGAACTCGGAATCGGCTTCTAATTCAGGGAAGTCGCCTTTTGCTGCAGAGAACTTTTCTTTTAGGAGATATTCAACTGCTTTTACGTCGTGATTTGTAGTGCGTTCAATTTCTTTAACGCGCTCTGCGTCTTCTACAGAGAAGTTACTTACGATATCGTCTAGGAACTTGTTGGCGTCAGCAGAGAAGGCTTTTAATTCTTCAATTTGAGGGTGGGCTGCCAAGGTTTGCAACCAACGAATTTCAACCTCTACGCGGAATTTAATAAGTCCAAACTCGCTGAAGATATCCCTAAGGTCAGTGACTTTTGAGCCGTAACGGCCATCGATAGGTGAAACTGCGGTTAAAGATGAAAGTTGCATTCGTAATCTCTTTCTCTGCTGCTTAAAAAATGGGCGGCAATGATACTACAAATGTGACCTGAGTTGCACTTTTTGTCACGGATACATGAGGGTGCGGTCTATTGCTTATGTTTTGTGGCTTGCTCGGAAATTGATTTATTTTTGATCGCTAATGGTAATGGTGGCTCAATGATGTACGACATTTCTTTGGGCAGCTGATAGAT
>NZ_LWEY01001320.1:0-1382 GCF_001634935.1 Oleiphilus sp. HI0043
GCATCTGTGCAGAGCGACCCGTTGTTGAGGCTGCTTGTGCATTTTGTTTTATTCTCTATCAGGGGGAAGTATTTAAGCCCAGTAATACCGGACGCATCATCGCAGATCTTATCCCTGACAATTATGCTTTCCAGTGGCAACGTACCGAGCAGGAGGCTGCTTTGCGCGATCTATTGGAGAATCCAGATTACTTTCCTATCGTGGTCTTTCCTCATGAGTATGCAGAAGCTGATCAGTGTATTCGAAACCCGGTTGAAATAGAGAGTCAAGTGCATGGCAAGAGGCCTTTATTTATTATCTTAGATGGAACTTGGCGAGAGGCTAAAAAAATGTTTCGTAGTGCTTATCTTCGGCCTTTTCCTGTGTTGGGGATTAGCCCTGAAAAGGTGTCAAATTATCAGCTGCGCGAAGCATCACAGGATCATCAGTTATGTACGGCCGAAGTGGGTGTTGAAGTACTGAAGTTGGCGGGTGAGCATGAAGCTGCGCAAAGCTTGGATAAATACTTTAAACTCTTTCGAGAGCGTTATTTGGCGGGTAAGGCGAATATCATTCTTAAACGCTAATATTGTGTCTTTAATCTAAGGTTAATAATGTGACAGAAATAGTCGAATTCAAACTAACGCTCGATGAAAGTAATTGCCACATTAAGGCAAGCCAGATACTCGCCAGTCATACGAATCTCTCGCAAGCCAAGATAAAAGACGCCATGCAAAAAGGCGCTGTATGGTTGCATCGAGGGAAGGGGAAGCAGCGTTTAAGGCGAGCTAGTAAGGCGCTAAAGGCTGGTGATGAGCTTGAACTTAATTATAACGCTGAAGTTCTCAGGCAAGCTATCCCTGAACCAAAGTTGATCCATGATGCTTATGATTACAGTATTTGGTTCAAACCCTATGGCCTGAACTGCCAGGGAAGCCGATGGGGAGACTTTGCCAGTATTAATCGTTGGGTAGAAGTAAACCTTGCTAAGCTTAGCAATACCCATGAACGACCTGTCTTTCTAGTCCATCGGTTGGACAGAGCAACCACGGGTTTAATGGTTTTATGTCATAGTAAAAAAGCTGCGCAATGCTTTAGTGAGATGTTTAGTCAGGGGAGGGTTGATAAACGCTACCAGGCAATTGTGCACGGTGATTTTTCTATCTTCCCGCAAGACTATGAAGTAAATAGCCCTGTGGAGGGTAAAGCCGCATGTAGTATGTTTTCTTATGTTGAAGGTAAGGGCGAGTATTCCCTACTTGACGTTAGATTACTAACGGGCCGCAAGCACCAAATTCGCCAACACATCTCCTCCTTAGGCTACCCGATTGTTGGCGACCGGCTATATGGTAAATCATGTGACACGGAAGCTGAGGGTGTTAGGGATCTGCAATTGCAGTCGG
>NZ_LWEY01001321.1:0-660 GCF_001634935.1 Oleiphilus sp. HI0043
TATTTATTGGCAGGCAACGAGAACTAGCAGGGTGATGCATTCGAGTATCTCGATCATGGCGCCGGCTGTATCACCTGTGCACCCTTTAAGCCGCTTCATCATGCGAGAGCGCAAGTAGTAGAAACTTAAGCAGCTTACGAATAGCAGGGGGATGATGACTGCCCAGCCTAGAAAGTAGCAGGAAGCGAGCATGAGGATGATAGAACCAAGCCAAACTTGGTGATCTTGCTTGTGCTCGGCAATTGCACTTCCTAAACCGCTTTTTCGTGCATAGGGTGTGGTAACAAATAGCAGGCTGGCGCTGATGCGAGCAAATACCAGGGGCCAGATAAGCAGCCAAATATCCTGATTGATGATTAGCTCAATAGTTAAGAGCTTCAAAAGCATTAATAAAACAGTCGCTGCAATAGCAATTGGGCCAGATGTTGGATCTTTCAGAAGTCGCAGAGTTCTTTCTTTTGAGCCAAGCCCACCCATCCAGGCATCAGCACTGTCGGCAAAACCGTCGAGATGTAGAGCGCCGGTAAGCACTACCCATAGCGTTAAGATTAGAGCCGCACTTAGAAGTGTTGGAAAAACAAAGCTCAAAAGTAATGATGCTGAGCACAAGATTATACCCAGCAATAGACCAACAAGTGGATACCAGCTGAGTGATGCGCC
>NZ_LWEY01001322.1:0-936 GCF_001634935.1 Oleiphilus sp. HI0043
TTATAAACCAGGAGCAAACCTGAATGCCGTCGTCAGCTCGAAAATTTTTGCAGGCACCTCAACCCAATACCAATTAAAGCTTGCCTCTGATACGGCTCTCGATGTCATCTTCCCTAGCCACCAGGATTTTAATATCGGAGAAACCATTAATATCGCAATCGACGCAGAGCACCTGATTGCATATGAAGTATCAACCTAAACTAAATTGGCTTTAGTTGGCGCTGCAATGCTGTGACTCCTCAGCAGTGCGCTCAAAAAACTCAGCGTAAGTCTCAAGTAGTTCAGGCTTCTCCCAATGCAAAAAGTGCCCCACCCCTTTGACTAGCTGAAACTCTCCATTCGCCAGCATTTTAGTAGCTTTACGCGTGTCAAAGAGGTCCATAATGGTATCGAACTGCCCCATAACAACTAGCACGGGAATCGCAATCGAGCTCAACTCAATATGCTGCTTAAGATCCCCCATCTGAGTAACCGACCGACTATGCTCATAAAATGATGCATACTGCTCCTCACTCATATCATTAAACTGGCTAATAATTTGGCGCTTTAAATGCTCAGGAATAAGTTGGCCAAACTTCTCTATCATCAATGGCGCAATTTCAGCGCCACGCCCCTGCTCAATATAAGACTGAACTTGATCTATAATTACCTGAAGGACTGAATTTGCACGCGTGCCAAAACTGCCAAGAACAGCCCGATTAAACAAATCCGGATAACGATCCAAATAAGAAGCCGCAACAATTGAGCCCCAAGAGCCGCCAACTAAATATCGACTAGAGTACTTTTGCGCATCAATTCTGACTAATAACTCATGCAAGGCATCCACTTGCTCTTCAAGCGATACCCCCATGCAACCGTAGTTAATTTTTGCACGCCCTTGCCCAGGCAAGTCAAATACCAGGATGCTGTATTCAGTTTGAAAACGAGAGACAAAAC
>NZ_LWEY01001323.1:0-22056 GCF_001634935.1 Oleiphilus sp. HI0043
CAAGGTATTTGGTGAAGACAATGCGAGTGCTCAAGCAGCTATCGATATGATTATGGGTATCACTGCTGAAGCTGAAATTGGTCAGGTTTACGAAGGTAAAGTTGAGCGTATCGTTGATTTCGGTGCATTCGTTAATATCTTGCCTGGTAAAGATGGCTTGGTTCATATTTCTCAAATCTCAAATGAGCGTGTTGAGAAAGTAACTGATGTTCTTGAAGAGGGTCAGATGGTTAAGGTTAAGGTTCTAGATGTCGATAACCGAGGCCGTATCAAGCTAAGCATGAAAGAATTAGCTGAAGCTGAATAAGCTTTAGTGATGAAACTTAGGTCACTTGCAGTGCATTGAGTGGCCATTAAAGGAAGGGAGGTTTGAAAACCTCCCTTTTTTTATGCTTAAAATACCTTCAATAAAAAAGAGTAGGAAACAGTGAGAGGCGGTAATGGTGGAAAATTATTCTAAGCAAGGGCAGGCGCTAGAGGCCTTTCTCATCAAACATCTCCCGCTGGCTCGTGCCGCCCAGGTTTCTATTGATGCCTATGATGGCGAAACACTAAAGGTCAGCGCACCGTTATCAGAGAATATTAACGATAAAGGCACCGCTTTTGGTGGAAGCTTATACAATCTCTGTGTGATCGCCGGTTGGGGAATGACTCAGCTTAAAGCTGAAGCGCTAGGGCTTAAGGGAGATATCGTTGTTGCCAAGGGGGAGATCAACTACCTTCGGCCACTGAGAGGCCGGCTTGTCGCCACGGCTTATGCACCTGCACCCGAAATCTTGGAAAAAGCTCAGCACCATCACACCGGGCTTGGAAAATCGGTCTTCCATATTGAGGTGAGCGTCCCGGATGAGAATGGCAAAACCTGCGTTAAGTTTAGCGGTAAGTACGCAGTATTAGCCGCTCAAACTTGATGATAGTGTTTGATAACGTGATGGATGGCCTGACAGAGTTTTGCTAGTTCATCATTGCTCATGACATAAGGCGGCATGACGTAAACGAGTTTACCAAAGGGGCGCACCCAAACACCTTGCTCAACGAAGCGGCCTTGTATCTCAGCCATATTGACGGCTTCATATAATTCGACAACACCGATTCCACCCAAGACACGTACTTCATTTACGCTGTCTAGCTTGGCGCATGGGCTTAAGCCTTGTTTTAGCTTGGTTTCGATATTAGCTAAACGATCTTCCCAAGGCGAGTCTAAAAGCTGCTTTACGCTTGCCAATGCTACAGCGCAAGCGAGAGGGTTGGCCATAAAGGTTGGGCCGTGCATGAAAACGCCTGGGTTACCTGAGCTGATGGTATCACTGATATGTCTCGTCGTAAGCGTCGCCGCGAGGGTCATGTAGCCACCGGTGATGGCTTTGCCTAGGCATAAAATGTCGGGTGTTACCTCGGCATGTTCACAGGCGAAGAGTTTTCCGGTACGGCCAAAGCCGGTAGCAATTTCATCAAAAATTAGCAGAACGCCAAACTCATCTGCAAGTTTACGAGCTTCTCTCAAATAGGACTCAGAATAAAAGCGCATTCCCCCGGCACCTTGAACGATAGGCTCCATAATAATGGCTGCGGTATCTTGGTGGTGGTTCTCAAGCGCTGCTCTAAGGGCTTGCTTGTCATGTTCATTGCAGGCTTCACCTGGCTTAGATGTGGGTGCTGGAACAAAGAACTGCTTGGTTAAGGTTTCTGAGAACAGTGAGTGCATACCGTTTATCGGGTCACACACCGACATGGCCGCAAAGGTGTCGCCATGATAGCCATTAAGTAGCGAGATAAAGCGTTGCTTCTTGGGTTTGCCTTGGTCATGCCAGTACTGAATTGCCATTTTCATGGCGACTTCAACGGCCACAGAGCCTGAGTCGGCGAAGAATACAGCCTCTAATTTTTGAGGGCTGATCTCAACCAGGAGTTTGCTTAGCTCGATGGCTGGATCGTGCGTGAGACCGCCAAACATGACATGAGACATTTTGTCGCATTGTGCTTTTAGGGCTTCATTTAGTGTAGGGTGATTATAACCATGAATGACGCTCCACCAGGACGCCATGCCGTCTATTAGCTTTGTTCCGTCTTTTAGCTTGAGTGTGCAACCTTGAGCTGATTCGACATGAAAAATCTTATGGGGTGCACCAATTGCACTGTAGGGGTGCCAGATATGTTGGCGGTCGATCTCAAGGGCAGTTAGCGTGGTGCTGTCGCTCATAGCTTATATCTCTGATTCAAATTTATCATGCCAGTTTAAATGATATGGTTTCGTTCAGGTAGTTTCTATTTTTTTATTGGTCTAGACGTAATCAGCAGAGGGTTTCAGCTCTCGCATGAGTATATCTCGTGCTAACCCGCTAGCGAGCCATGGAAGGCTCTACCTACAATAATAGTATAACCTCATATCTGTAGGCAGAGGGTTCCACCCCTCGCTGAGTCTACCCCGCGCTAACCCTGCCAGCGAGACGAGGGAATGTATGTTTTCGATTGAGAAACCCTTTTTCTTACTCTTAAAAATAATGAACCAGAGAAAAACTGGAGGAGTGCTGATAGGCTTGTTCTTTGGTTTGTTGCTGATAAAAGCTGTGGTAAGCCGTTTGTGCCCGGATTTGCCATTGAGCACCAAGGTTGAAGCTAAAGCCAAGCTCAATATCCAAGCGCTTGAACTTAGCGCCGAAGAGATCAAAGGGGCGATAGGCTTCTAGCTTTAGGTTCCAGTCTTCATGCTGGCTTAGCCAGCCAAGTCGGGGGCCTGCTGCTAACCAGTAGCCTTTATCGATATCATTATCGAGATTCAGTTCTCCGTCAGTAAGGATGTATAGACGCTGCCCAAGATATTCATAACTCAGCCCTCCACCAGCATTCAAAAAACTGCTTAACTCTTCAGGGGCGCTGCGAGGTCGATAAAAGCCTGTCGCAACATGCCAGGAAATTGGTGTAATTAGTAGGTTTCGAGGTGTGTAGGAGGCAATATCGATGAGTTTCAGTTCTTGGAGTCGAGTCTTTGCCTCGTTATTTACCTCGGTACGACGAACTTTCATGTTAAGCATTTCAAGTTTAGCGCCTTGAATATAGCCAGGTAAGGCATCCAGTTGATCATGGTATGCTGCTCGAATTTCCAGTTGCTGGAAATGGTGGCTGCCGTCATAACCGCCGGCTAGCGTTAATCGGCGTGAGTTATGTCCTTGATCGTCACGATACTTAGGTGTTGGAAAGTCTGGAAATACTTTAGTCTTATCGATCTTACTTCTAGTCGAAAGTAGTTCGATCGTTCGTTTGCCAAGGTGTGGAAGGTCGGATTTTTTTCTCACTGCCAGGTAGCGGCTGTATTGGTAGGCCAATTCCAAAACCTTTGCCTGACTTTCTGTATCCAATCTTTGCAAGTGGTTTGTTGCAAGCTTGTTATCTTCTACCAAGTTCCTGGCAAGGTGGATCTCATCATCGCTTAAGTTATCGATCATCTGAGTCATCAGGCTTAAGGTAGAAGGGCGAAAACGTGCGTGCTTTACCGCTCCTGCTTGTTCAATGGCGCGTACTGTATCGGAAGGGATTGCGCTGAGTTTGAAGGCGTCGACGAAGTTAAAGCGTTCGCTGGCTGCATCCAATAAGGTGAGTAATTGGTAGGAGCAGTTTTCATCTACAAAATAATAATCAAAATGAACCGTTCTTATTTCCCAGGTGTGTCGGACAAACTGTTCGACCTCTTCTTGTGTCAGGTCTAAAGCGTATTCCCAAACGTCGCGTGACTCCAGGTGGCTGTATTCTTTGACTTTTTCATAGTAGGGGAGAATTGTAAAGACACCGGGGTAGCCACCGGAAAGACCTTTATAGGTAAAGACTAGCTCATTATCGTCAGGGTTGGCATTGGCGGCAAAGTTGATGCTGTAGTCTAGTAGTGCATTACTGCCAGAGGCGCGATCTATACGAATAAAGGTATGTCCAAACATTGAGGAGGGGCTGTTCAGATAGGCCGCCGGGAAGCTTAAGGTTAAGCTTTTAGGGTCGATCTTGGCGAACCAGTCCTCATAATCTGGGCACTTGGCTTCGGGGAAGTTCAATTCAGGGAGTTGTTGTGTTAGCCAATGAAAACGAGCAGGGAACTGGCAAATAAGCTCAAGGTTGCTGCTGTCGCCAGTAAACGCTGCAATATTAGCCTTGAGCTCAGACTTTGGCGAGTACTTTCCGTCTGGAGCGATAAAAAAACTGTCGTCATCAACCTGACTTTCAAATCGCGGAATAAAGCCTATTTGGTGAAAATGAAGAAGGTCGAGCCATTGTTCATTATCCGCTAGGGAAGTAAGTTTTGAATCTGGTATCGTTTGCGCGAGAGAGTTAAAGCTTAGACAGGCAAGAAAAGCTACATTCACCAGAATGTAATGGTAAGGGCAGTGCATGATATCTCTCGTTAGGGTGAATGCCGGTCTTTTAACTGGCACAAAAAAAGGGCATCAAATTGTGCCCTTTTTTAGATTCTAGATCTAGCGTAAGCGTAGATTAAACGAGGCTAATTAGCCTAGGTATTTAGCAAGAGTCTTGTTCTGGCTCATTACGCTAACCAATGCTTGGTATGCGTCACCAGAAGTTGTTGCTTCAGACATAAAGATTTGGTCAAAGCTTGCTTTCAATGCAGCATTGAATGTAGCAGCATCTTCTTTAGCAACGCCAACAAGTTCAGATAGTGCAGCAAGTGTTTCACCTTCACCAATTGCAGTGTCTTGAGCCAGTTGGTCAAGGTTTTTATCTATAAAAAGGGATACTTGGACTTTTAGAGGGCCGTTTGCATCTTCACAGCCAAGTGTGCCTGAGGTCATAGCAAAAGTTTGGCTGGCTATTCCGTTAGTTGTTGCGGCAAGAACGTGCTCATGCCATTCATCTGCATTTTTGAAAATAACTTCAGTACCTAAGCCGCACCCTGCAGGACCGTGACCGCCGGCAGCCATTGCAGTAAATGGAGCAGAAAGAATGAATGCACCTAAAATTAGTTTTTTCATAGCAATTCCTTGAATCATTTTTTGTAAGTAACGCCCTTCGATTATAAACAGCGTTATTGGAAAAAGGCAATGTGTTTAGTTTTATACAGCTTACCTTAAGTTTCACATTTTAATAGTGTAGTCGAAGATTTGGAAAAGGGAACAACGGGAGCTTTAATCTGCAGTTTCAGGTCGTGATAAGATTTAACAGCCTCATGAGTCGAGGCTGTTAAACGGGAAGAATATTTATCTAGAACTTCAGATCTGCATGTTGTTCTGGTCTGAGTCTCGGGCCGTACTGACTCACCACTTGAGCTGCGGCTCTGTTAGCAAGCGTTGCTGCTTGGGCAAAGGTTTGGTCATGAGTGATTGCATAAAGAAATGCACCTGCGAACATGTCGCCGGCTCCATTTGTATCGATTGCTTTTGCTTCAACGCCAGCGACTATTGAGATTTCATTGCCGTCATAAACGAGAGCGCCATCTTTTCCTAAAGTAATTGCAAAAGACTTTGCAGTTTCTTTAAGCTTTTCAGCAGCATCTTCGATGTTATTGCTTTGTGTCCAGGCGAGTGCTTCGTCTTTGTTGCAGAATAATAAATCAACCTGTTGGCCGATCATTTCCTTTAGCCCTTCGCCAAAGAACTCGACCATTCCTGGGTCAGAGAGGGAAATTGCCGTTTTTACACCCTGCTGCTCGGCAATTTCCCGTGCTTTGATGGCCGCTTGTTTGCCACTAGGTGATGTAACGAGATAGCCTTCGATATACAGGTATTCAGATTGAGCAATAGCTTTAGCATCAAGCTGTGCTTCATCTAATTCAGCGCTTACGCCCAAGAATGTATTCATGGTTCGTTCGGCGTCAGGGGTAATCATAACCAGACATTTTCCGGTTGTACCATTCGGGTGGGCTTTATCGCTTGTGGTCACGCCCGCTGCTTGGGTATCTTGTTGGAAGAATAGGCCGTTTTCGTCGTCTGATACTTTGCAGGAATAATAGGTCTTGGCACCGAAGTAACTGGCAGCGATAATCGAGTTGCATGCCGAGCCGCCGCTGGCTCTTTTACTACCAACCAAGTGTTCTTTCATTAGCTCTAGTATTTCGGCTTGGCGGGTTTCATCCACCAAGGTCATTAGACCTTTCTCAATATTAGCTTGGGATAGGAATTCATCGGTGACTTCAATTTCAGTATCGACGAGGGCGGCGCCTAAACCATAGACGTGATATTGTTGCATAGTAATTGCCTTGCTAGTTGGCTAATGGTGGTGTCCATTATATACAGCGTCATTTGCGTATGGCAAAGACGATTTATACGCTTGGTGAATAGCCTGCGCGGTAGATAGCATGAAAAAGGATATATGAGGAAGAACCTTGCTTGGAATGAATAGAAATGTATTGGTTTTATTGTTATCTGGTGCGCTGGGCTTGTGTATTGCGCCAATGGTTGTGTTTATCGGTGGTTTGGTCGGGGCATCGCTTGCTCCTGATCCAGAACTTTCCACATTGCCTGTAGCGGGCATTGTTATTGGTACCGCCTGTGCCGTGATTCCGGTCTCGCGTCTAATGCAGCGTTTCGGTAGAAAAAAGATCTTTTTGGCTGCCTCCTTATATAGCGCTTTGGTATCATGTTTTGCTGCGATTTCTATATCTTATGAAAGTTTTTGGTTGTTTTGTTTGAGTACTGTATTGCTAGGTGGTGCCCTGGCCGTTATTCAGCAATATCGTTTTGCGGCAATGGAGAGTGTTGAGCCATATCTGGCACCAAAAGCTGCATCCTTCGTGTTGTTGGGTGGGCTTATTGCGGCGATACTAGGGCCAGAGCTGGCTCATCTGGGGAGGGCGTTGCATGAAGTGCCCTTTTCGGGCTCGTTTACTCTGCTTTCAATTCTTTGTTTATTAAGTGGTGTTGTTATGTTGTTTTTTCAGCCCGTTGTCGTGACAGGGGGTGAGGAAGAACTCGGCGGCCGTCCTTTAATTGATATCATGCATTCATCCTTATTTTGGGTGGCGGTGATGTCGGCAACCATAGGTTATGCGGTGATGAGTTATGTTATGACCGCTACGCCCGTCAGTATGCATGTCATGGAAGGGCATTCTTTAGAAGATACTAAATGGGTTATTCAGAGCCATATTCTTGCGATGTTCTTGCCTTCCTTAGTGAGTGGATATCTGATTTCAAAGTTTGGTGAATATCGCTTGATGCTGGCTGGTTTGGCAGCTTATACGGTGTGTTTGATGATAGCGCTTTCAGGTCAGAATGTGATGCATTATTGGCTTGGATTGGTGTTGCTAGGTATTGGTTGGAACTTTCTATTTGTCGCAGGTACGGTTTTGCTTCCTAAAGTGTACCAACCTGCCGAGAGGTATAAAGTACAGGGTTTTAATGACTTTTTTGTGTTTGTATTCCAGGCTGCGGCATCAATATCTAGTGGAGTAGTTATTTATAGTGTTGGCTGGAATAGCCTGCTTATCTACGCTATTCCGCTAATTTTGGTTCAGATGTTGGTGATCTTTATCTGGAGAATAGGTAAAAGTAAGGAGGGAGAGCTTGTCTAATTATCGCTTTAGTTTTCTTTTGCTTGGAGGTTTAAGTCTGGCTGGCTGCTCCAGCTTGCCGCCTGAACAACCTCAAAATATTTGTAAAATATTCGAAGAAAAGCCAGACTGGCATGATGCCGCGCTCGATGTACGGGAACGCTGGGGAGTCCCTGTTCACATTCCAATGGCCATAATGTATCAAGAGTCATCTTTTAAATACGATGCGGCACCGCCGATGGAGTACTTCCTTGGATTTATTCCTATCGGTCGAGCGAGCGATGCGTATGGTTATTCTCAGGCTAAGACTCCTGTTTGGGGAGAATATGTAGCTGACGCCGGGAGCACCTTTGCAGATCGCGATGATTTTGATGATGCGATTGATTTTGTCGGTTGGTATATGAATCGAAGTAGCAAGATAAACAAGGTTAGTAAATGGGATGCCTACGCACAATACCTAAATTATCACGAAGGGCATGGTGGTTATCGTAGAGCTAGTTATGAAAAAAAACCTTGGCTAAAAAAGGTAGCGAAGAAGGTTGAGGCTCGGGCTAAAAAATATAGTGAGCAATACTGGTCGTGTAAAGATGACTTAAATAGTGGGTGGTTTTAGACAAGATTGATAGGCATAAAAAAACCTCACAAATGCGAGGCTTTTTTATTATTACTTGCGAGTGCTAGATTAAGCTTGCTTACGACGAGCGAAACCTAGACCAGCCAAACCAAGACCTAGAAGAGCTAGAGTGCCTGGCTCTGCAACTGATACTTCGAATGACTGGTGGATGCCGTCACCGCGCGATTCTACGATTACGCCGTCAACATTTTTGTACTTCGTATATGGCTTGCTACCAACTAGAACGTTTGGTGTTGCATAGTTTTGGCCGATGAAGATGCCGAAGCCTTCAGTGCCTGGATCTGTTGTGTTGTCTTCCAGGTCAGCAAAAAGGCTTGAACCCAAGTTAAAGCGAGTAAGCTTTGTGTCTTTGTCAAGGTCAAAGGTAAACCCATCATAGCCATTGCTATTTGTTTTTGCAGTCCAGTTGATAGTATTGCCCCAGTTGCTTGTAGAGGTGTAGTCACTGCCGTCAAAGCTAATGGTTGTAGCTGTAGGAGAGCTGCCATTTACGACTTCGAAGCTACCAAACCATGTGGCGTTTGATGATACATTTGGGCTTCTCCAACGAACATTCCATTGATAGTCATTGCCTTCAGTTGTCCAAAGGTAATAACCGTTTCCTTGTGAGCCAAGGTTGATGTTTGTTGCGGACGTTTCACCAGTGTACTGAGGTGTTGCAAGAGCGCATACAGAGGTAACTGCTAAAGTTGCTGCTGCTAAAAGCTGCTTAAGTTTCATGTAATTTTCCTTATTTGTAATTAAATGACGACTACAAAATAGTCCGTTAATTATAACTGTTGTTCAAAGCATTAGTTGTGCCAATGATCCATAAAATATATATATAACAGTAGGATAAGTTATTTGATATTTTTCTTTCTATGGTTTTTTTGTTTATTGTGTAAAAAAAGCTGACAGTTATTTAAGTGTTCAGAAATGGGTGGCGTGTTACTATGTTTATCAGTGATTTAGAAGTTTATCGGCAGGTGTTGAGAGCGAATGCCAGCCCATCTATAAATAGGGTGAGATTAAATTGTGGCTCAGATAGAAATGAAATTACTATTGTTGATGTGTTTGCTGGGCCTGTTATCGGCCTGTTCAACAACGACGTCAGACGCGAGGCAATATTTAGTTAATGCGAGTAATGCTAAGATTTCATCTTCTGCCTTGCATGTTGATAGAAGTCAGTTGATTCTTGCGTCTCAAGAAGGTGGGGGGCTTTATGAGCTGCATCACTCGTCGCTTGAGGTCGGTCAAATGTTCGCGAATGTGGCCTCAAAGTTTGGGTTTAGAAAAGCTTCTCCAGAAGAAGCAACTTATGTGGCGAAGTTGATATCTGCCTTCCCTGATGGCGGTGCGTGTGAAGGGCTTGGTGATGCGGCAAGTGATGGTGCGTCTTATACGGCTTCAGTGCTGACTTTTGGTATTTTACCAGCATCGGGCTCTCACTGTTATTTGGTGGCTTTGGAGCTCTATGAACGTATCGGGGGGGAGTTGCTATTGGTGGGAGAGTTTTTTGCTAATAAGGGGCGTGTTGATGTTTATGCTGGGGCAAATGAAATCGAAAGTTACTCCTTAATTGTTACTCGACGTGATGAGGTCCTGGCTTTAGAAACGTCAATTGCAGCGCTTTTTCGTCAGATGATTCTGGATGGAGCATTCGAGTAATAGAGGGCCAAAACCTCAGCAGAAAACTTGAATGAAGGATATCGCCTTTATTGACATAATTATGCCATCTTATTTCAGTACTATCTCTTTTGAATTTGTTATAAAACTTAAGTAGAAGGGGAAATTTCTTCCTTTTTTAGCTACACTAGCGTTTACGCATAATTTTCGCTGGGTCTGGTGATCACGAGTTGTCAGGTCCTCAGTGTGTAAAATTAGTTCCATTGGTTATCCTACCGGTACAGTTTGGGGAAAAAATGACAACAGAAATATCCAAGATTATCTACACAAAAACAGATGAAGCGCCAGCACTGGCAACCTATTCCTTACTTCCTATACTCAACGCTTTCACTTCCGCCGCTGGCGTGTCCGTTGATGAGAGCGACATTTCTTTAGCTGCACGTATCTTGGCAGCCTTCCCCGAGAAACTGACTGAAGAGCAACGCGTACCAGACGCGTTAGCTGAGTTGGGCGAATTAACGCTACATCCGGAAGCCAATATTATTAAATTGCCGAATATCAGTGCATCAATTCCTCAGTTGAAAGAAGCAATTAAAGAGCTACAGGATCAGGGTTATGATATTCCTGAGTACCCCGACGAAGCTGGCAGCGAGCAAGAAACAGAGATTAAAGCAAAGTATGCCAAAGTGTTGGGTAGTGCGGTAAACCCTGTTCTGCGTGAAGGTAATTCAGATCGTCGCGCGCCACCTTCCGTTAAAGCCTATGCGCGTAAATATCCACACTCCATGGGTAAGTGGAGTCAGGCGTCACGTACACATGTTGCCCATATGCGTAGCGGCGACTTTTACGACCAAGAGCAGTCTACGGTAATTGAAAAAGCTGGCAATGTTCGTATTGAACTTGTTGAAGCAGATGGAAAAGTGACCGTACTTAAAGAAAAGACAGCTGTCATTGAGAAAGAAGTGATCGATGGCATGTTTATGAGTGTTAAAGCTTTGCGTCAGTTCTTTGAAGAAGAGATGGAAGGTGCAAGAAGAGCTGACTTGTTGTTCTCTCTACATGTTAAAGCCACCATGATGAAGGTCTCGCATCCGATCGTATTTGGGCATGCGGTTACTGTTTACTTCAAAGAACTTTTTGAAAAGCATCAGGCGAAGTTTGAAGAGTTGGGTGTGAACCCTAACAATGGTTTGAGTAATGTTCACCAGAAAATATCTGATCTTCCTTACTCTCAGCGTTCTATAATTGAAGAAGATATTCGTGCCTGTTACGAAGAACGCCCTGAAATGGCGATGGTAGATTCTGACAAAGGTATTTCAAACCTCCATGTACCAAGTGATGTCATCGTTGATGCGTCAATGCCTGCGATGATTCGTGTTGGTGGTAAAATGTGGGGTACTGACGGTAAACTGAAAGACACTAAAGCGGTTATTCCAGAGCGCACATATGCGACCATCTATCAGGAAGTTATTAACTTCTGTAAGCATCATGATGCCTTTGACCCAACGACAATGGGTACCGTTCCAAATGTTGGCTTGATGGCTCAAAAAGCTGAAGAATATGGTTCTCACGACAAGACTTTCGAGTTAGAGGCTGACGGTACTGTTCGTGTAGTTGATGAAGATGGTAAGGTCTTGCTTTCGCATGATGTCGAGAAGGGTGACATCTGGCGTATGTGTCAGACTAAAGATGCGCCAATTCAGGACTGGGTGAAACTCGCCGTTTCTCGTGCTCGAGCAACGGGTATGCCGACTATATTCTGGTTAGATCCTGAGCGTGCCCATGATGCGCAAATGATTAAGAAGGTGAACACCTACTTACAGGATCATGACACGGATGGTTTGGACATTCGTATCATGTCGCCGGATCAGGCAATTCGCTTCACAATGGAGCGCTTGATTCGTGGCCGTGACACGATCTCTGTTACCGGTAATGTACTACGAGATTATCTAACGGATTTGTTCCCGATTCTTGAGTTGGGTACCAGTGCTAAGATGCTATCTATTGTTCCGTTAATGGCTGGTGGTGGTCTGTTTGAAACAGGTGCTGGTGGTTCTGCTCCGAAGCATGTTCAGCAATTCCTGGAAGAGTGTCACTTGCGTTGGGACTCTTTAGGTGAGTTTTTAGCGATCGCTGTTTCTTTGGAAGATCTGGGTATTAAGAATGATAATGAGAAAGCAAAAGTCCTAGCGAAAACGCTTGATGAGGCGACGGCTATCTTCCTGGAAGAAAATAAGTCACCGTCACGAGTGTCTGGTGAGCTGGATAACCGTGGTAGCCACTTCTTCTTGGCCTTGTATTGGGCTAAAGCGCTTGCTGCGCAAGATGATAACCTTGAGCTAAAAGAGCGCTTTGCAGCGCTGGCTAAGACATTAGAAGAGCAGCAGTCGACTATTCTTGCTGAAATGACGGTTGTGCAAGGTAAGCCTGTCGATATTGGCGGTTACTACCATCCTGATGTGGCGAAAGCGACTAAGGCGATGAGACCAAGTGATACCTTTAATTCAGCGCTTGATAATTTGTAAGCGTATCTGAGTGAAAAAAAACCGAACCGGCTCAGGCCGGTTTTTTTATGCCCAGAGTTTCATAGATAAATGACTGGAAGGTACTATCGATTGTAGTGTTGAGCGTTCTTATAGGTCTTTGGGTCAAGCGTAGGGTAGCTCTTCACTGTCATGAAGGCACCAATTTGGTAAGTCTTGATTGAGGTACCTAGGTTTACGCTGGATTTTTGGGCAGATTGTTTGTATGCAGGTTGTTCAAATAGTGCACAATGAGTTGGTGTGCTCCTTGGTAAAGCTGTTTCATGTGATAGCTTAGGTTTTGCGAGCGTAATATGGTGCGAGAAGTAAAAGGTAGTCTTTCTATTGCTTCAGAATGGTGCGTTTTGGCTGGAGGATATGTTGGAATCTGTCTGTGCGCAAGTCGTTTGTGTAATTATCTGTTTTTATCTTGTTGAAAGTAAAGAAAAAAATCTTAGTTGGATCGACTTTTGATTATGGTGGCCTAGTTTTCATTCAATCTATTTAAGGAACCCCGCATGTCTGAAGCTCGATTAAGGTTATTGGATTTTTCCAGTCGACCGACACAAATATTGCACTTTACCTGGTTTGCATTCTTTTTGACCTTCGTGATGTGGTTCAGTCATGCGCCAATGAAGCCTTTCATTATGGCAGCATTTGATATGAGTAATGCCCAGTGGAAGGCGTTATTGATCCTTAACGTTGCACTTACTATACCAGCGCGTATTGTTGTCGGGATGTTGGTGGATAAGTTTGGGCCGCGCGCTGTTTATAGCTTGTTGTTGATGGTGTCGGCGTTTCTTTGTTGGGGTTTTGCTCTAGCTCAAACTTATGAGCAGTTAGCCTTATTCCGTTTCTTGTGTGGCTTTATTGGTGCGGGTTTTGTTATCGGTATTCGTATGGTGGGAGAATGGTTCCCTGCGAAGACGGTTGGCTTAGCAGAAGGTGTATATGGTGGCTGGGGTAACTTCGGTTCGGCAGCTGCAGCATGGACTCTTCCAGCGGTAGCAGCTTACGTATATGGTGGTGATGATGGTTGGAGATATGCTATCGCAACAACAGGTGTTGTTGCTTTTGTTTATAGCATGATCTTTTACAAAAATGTTCGTAATACACCGAAAGGTTCGACTTACTTTAAGCCAAAGAAATCGGGTGGTTTGGAAGTAAGTAATAAGCGTGATTTCTGGTTCTATATCGCGATGAATGTGCCTATGTATATTGCCTTGGCTGTTTTGACATGGAAGCTATCTCCAGCGGGTGTAAGTCTACTATCGGCAACAACAGCAAACATTTTATGGGGGGTGCTCGCTGGTCTGTTTGCTTTCCAAATGCACTCAATCTATCAAGTGAACAAAGAACATTTACATACTTCTCTACCAGAAAACGACCAGTATAAGTTTAAGCAGGTGGCTATTCTTGATTGGGCTTATTTCGTTACCTTTGGTTCAGAATTAGCTGTTGTGTCAATGTTGCCAGCATTCTTCATGGAAACCTTTGATCTAACACCTGTTATGGCTGGTTTGTTGGGTGGTGCATTTGCATTGATGAATTTGGCGGCGCGTCCTACCGGTGGATATTTATCAGATAAGTTTGGTCGTAAGAAAACCTTAACTATTCTGATTGCTGGTTTGACGGTCGGTTACTTGATTCTGTCCCTAGTTGATAGCACCTGGATGATTCCATTGGCTGTTGCGGCAGTGTTGCTTTGTTCGTTCTTTGTTCAGTCTGGTGAAGGTGCAGTGTTCGCTATGGTGCCACTGGTTAAGCGGCGTATGACAGGGCAAATCGCAGGCATGGTTGGAGCCTATGGTAACGTGGGCGGTGTGACCTTCCTGACGGTATACTCATTCGTTGATGCATCGACCTTCTTTATGGTGATTGCGGGTGCTGCTGTAGCATGTTTGGTTTTGGTTCAGTTTTTGGATGAGCCGAAAGGTCATATGCATGAGGTATTACCAGACGGTACTGTTCAAATGATAGAGGTTAGCTAGGTATAGCTACGACTTTATCGCGAGCCTGTACTTCTGTAAGGCTCGCTTCTATTTTATATCCTCTGTTTTTACCATTTAATATTTATCAGATCTATGCATGAAGGACATGAGTATTCCTACCTGTTGCGTCTGAATTTATGAATAAGGTGGTGTCGTATGACTAGAGCTGTTATCTCAAATACAGGGCTCTCTCAAAAAGAACGCGCACTGTTAATTGATCCCTTGGATTCAAGAGCAGCGTTGTTACGCAGAGCTCTTCGCGAAAACGCTTATCCGATAATCGAGACAGTTACCGAAGCTTGTCTTATGTTGGCTAAAGCGGAGGAGTATCAGCCTGATATTCTCGTGGTAGGTATGGACTTGCCCGACGAAGACACTTTACAGCAACTGGTCGAACTTCGAGAGCGCATGCCGCTTCCCGTCATTGTTTTCTCAGAAAAGGATGCGCCGCCGCTGGTTCAGAAGGTGGTGAAGGCCGGTGTCAGTGCTTTTATTGTGGATGATATACAGCCACAGCGCTTGCCTTCAATTATTAATATCGCAGTAGCTCGTTTTCATGAGCAGCAAGGTTTAATAAAGGAATTAAACACGGCAAAAACCAAATTGGCCGAAAGAAAGACCTTAGAGAAGGCTAAAGGTTTGTTGATGAAACAGAAGGGCCTGAGTGAAGATGAGGCATATACCTCTCTTAGAAAGTTGGCGATGGATAAGGGGCAGCCGATTGTGAAAGTGGCTGAAAGCATTATTGATGTGTTTTCCTTATTGGGTGATGTCGAGTAGCCCTAAAGCAAGTCGTTAGTAAGTGCTTGGTGCACTGAAATGGGTCGTATTTCTGCGTGATATTGTCAAGTAGTTGATATATAAGGTATAAAAAGTTGGCACGGCTTGTGCTTTAACTGGTATATCTACGAACGCAAGGCGTTCATGAAACAAAACATAATGTCTTTCTATCAACGGCGATCAGAAAGACATCAAACAAGATCGCAATGGCGCGGTCAGGTTTGAACGAGCAAAGGTGCTCATCAGTTAGTGGTCTCATTAGAGGCGACTAATCGGTGGGCGCCTTTTTTTTGGATTTTTTGAAAGTTTATTATTGATTCATTGATATAAAGGAAGCGTTTTATGAAGTGGTTTAAATCGTTAAAAACGGCAACGATGACAACAGTAATCAGCGCAAGTGTCGCAGTTGGTATGACTAGCGGCGCGGCGCATGCAGAGAAATTAGGCTATCCGGAAAAAGAGGAGTTAACTTTCGGTTTTATCAAACTAACAGACATGGCGCCAATAGCTGTCGCCTATGAAAACGGTTACTTTGAGGATGAAGGCCTGTACGTCAAAATTGAAGCTCAAGCTAACTGGAAGGTCTTGCTTGATGGCGTAATTGACGGTCGCTTGGATGGTGCACATATGCTAGCGGGACAGCCTATTGCAGCGACGATGGGTTATGGAACTAAAGCTCATATCATTACGCCTTTCTCAATGGATTTGAATGGTAATGCGATCACCGTTTCAAATGATATTTGGGAACAGATGAAGCCAAATATTCCAAAGATGGCTGATGGAAAACCTGTTCACCCAATTAAAGCTGATGCGCTGAAGCCAGTTGTCGAGAAGTACAAGGAAGATGGAAAGCCTTTTAACATGGGGATGGTATTCCCGGTTTCGACTCATAACTATGAGCTAAGATACTGGTTAGCAGCGGGCGGTATTCACCCTGGCTACTACGCGCCTCATAAGGGTGACACGACAGGTAAGATCGATGCAGATGCCTTGCTATCAGTAACACCTCCACCACAAATGCCGTCTACCTTGGAAGCCGGCACGATCTATGGCTACTGTGTAGGTGAGCCTTGGAACCAGCAGGCCGTATTCAAAGGTATCGGTGTGCCAGTAGTGACTGATTACGAGATCTGGAAAGACAACCCAGAGAAAGTATTTGGTATTACTAAAGAATTTGCTGAGAAATACCCGAATACGACAGTTCGTTTAACGCGAGCGATGATTCGTGCAGCGATGTGGTTAGATGCTAACAACAATGCTAACCGTCCAGCAGCGGTTAAGATCTTGTCACAACCTAACTATGTTGGTGCTGACTATGACGTTATTGCAAACAGTATGACGGGTACTTTTGAGTACGAGAAAGGCGATAAGCGTTCAGTACCAGACTTCAACGTATTCTTCCGTTATAACGCGACTTACCCATACTACTCAGATGCTATCTGGTATCTAACGCAAATGCGTCGTTGGGGTCAGATCTCTGAAGATAAGAGCGACGAGTGGTACAAAGATTTGGCGAAGAAAGTATATCGTCCTGATATCTATGCACGTGCGGCGCAGTCTTTGATCAAAGAAGGTAAAGCGAAAGCGGCTGACTTCCCAGACTTCTCTACTGAAGATGGCTACCGTGACCCACAAACGCACTTTATCGATAACATTGTTTATGACGGTACACAACCAAACAAGTATATCGAGAAGTTCTCAATTGGTCTGAAATCAGGCGACAAGATCTAAAGAGTATTACATATGTCGGACGACAAATGCTGGCCTGAACCAGGGTTTGTTGTCTGACTGCTGATAACGAAGTTTGTCTAAGAAAGATTTATCTTGATCGGCTCTCAATGTTTGTTAGAACGAGAGTCGTCAGTTAACTGAAGTAGCTTTAAGCAGGAGCAGAAGATTATGTCAACGGCGACATCTCTTAAGGACGATATAGAACAACCAATTGTTTGGTTGGATAAGGTATTAGAGTTTGGAGCGATGGCAGCGAAGACTCTGGCAATACCCATGGCAGGTATTGCGGTATTTCTCATTATTTGGGCGGCAGCCGCACAGAGTGTTAAAACTTCTTTGGGGCAGTTTCCGGGTCCCGCGATGGTAATGGAGCAGTTCGTCTCTTTATATGATGAGCACGTTTCCGAGCGGACTAAAGAGCAAGCCTTCTACGAAAGGCAAGAGAAAAGAAATGCGGCACGAGTGGCTGAAGATCCATCTTATGTGCCTAAAATCAGAGCGTATACAGGAAAAGAAACTTTCCTTGACCAAATCTTTACCAGCTTAAAGACGGTCGCTTCTGGTTTTTTATTGGCTGCCGCGATAGCGATTCCTTTAGGCATTGCCATTGGCCTGAACAAAACACTGAACTCGGCAGTTAATCCGATTATTCAGGTGTTCAAACCTGTTTCTCCTTTGGCTTGGTTGCCTTTGGTCACAATCTTGGTGAGTGCTCTCTACGTCTCGCCAGACCCAATGGTAGCCAAGTCCTTTATCGTATCGATGATTACGGTAACGCTATGTTGTTTATGGCCAATGGTTATCAACACTTCAGTGGGTGTTGCATCCATTGATGATGACTTGGTCAACGTAAGTAAGGTGTTGCGATTACCTGCTCTGAAACATGTTCAGAAAATTGTTTTACCTGCATCAGTACCGATGATCTTTACCGGAATGCGCTTGTCCTTAAGTATCGCATGGATGGTGTTGATCGCCGCAGAAATGTTGGCCCAAAACCCAGGCCTTGGAAAGTTCGTTTGGGATGAATTCCAGAATGGTAGTTCAGATTCACTAAGTAGAATTATGGCAGCAGTCGTTGTAATTGGTTTTATCGGATTCTTGTTAGATCGCGCAATGTTACAAATACAAAAGCGAGTGTCTTGGGATAATAAAGGCCTTTAAGCCTTAACCTGCCCGAACAGCTACAAGTAACGAAATACGATTGAATTTATTGAGGATAGAATTATGAGCGCATTATTAGATATTAGTCATATAGATATGGTCTTTCCGACACCAAAGGGGCCGTTCACAGCGCTGCAGGACGTGAGTTTACAAATTAAAAAGGGCGAGTTTGTATCGCTTATCGGACACTCGGGTTGTGGTAAGTCAACCGTTTTGAACGTTGTCGCTGGCCTACATCAGGCAACCAATGGCGGTGTAGTTCTTAGCGGCAAAGAAGTGACAGAACCAGGACCTGAGCGGGCCGTTGTCTTCCAAAATCATTCTCTATTGCCGTGGTTGACGGCGTATGAAAATGTTGAGCTGGCCGTTAAGCAAGTATTCGGAAAAACTAAGTCAAAAGCAGAAACTAAAGAGTGGGTAGAACATAATCTTCACTTGGTTCATATGGATCACGCTATGTATAAGCGTCCTGACGAAATATCAGGGGGTATGAAGCAGCGTGTGGGTATCGCTCGTGCTTTGGCGATGCAGCCAGAGATTTTGTTAATGGATGAGCCATTTGGCGCGCTAGATGCCCTGACCAGGGCGCATATGCAAGACTCCTTAATGGAGATCCAGAATGAGCTGAATAATACCGTTATTATGATCACCCATGATGTTGATGAAGCAGTTTTGCTGTCAGATAGAATTGTCATGATGACTAATGGCCCAGCGGCAACGATTGGTGAAATATTAGATGTTGGTCTTGAACGCCCTCGTGATCGATTGGCCTTAGCAGAAGACCCAGAATACGTTCACCTTCGATCAGAAGTTCTAAAGTTCCTGTACGAAAAACAACGAAAAGTTGAACCGATTAGTGCCTCAGTAAAAAAAACTAAAGCTGCCTCAGGTATTGCGGCAGCGTAAGACAAGTTAATCATTACTCCCGTTTACAATGGCGTAAACATAGGGGGTAGGTGGACAACGGCGTTCACAAGTAATGCGACACGAGAAAACTGTTGAGTAGAGGCTCAGTAGTTATCTCACAGCGCATTGTTTGTGAGCGCTTTTTTAATGCCTTAAGAATTAGTAAAGCCATATTTATAGCGAGGGTCACAGCATAAACAAAGAATGACTGACTTATGCTTGGCCTTTAAAAAAGTAACTAGGAGATGTAAATGAAAAAACGTTCAATTAGCCTATTAAGCACAGCAATCGCTACGATCATTGCTTCGAGTAGCGTTGTCGCTGCACCAGAAACGATTACTGAGGCGATTACAGGTGGTAAAGCCTATGGTGACTTGCGTTTACGATATGAAAGTGACGACCGAAGCAATGACACTGATTCAGATGCCTTAACCCTACGTACGAGAATCGGATACAAAACGGCAGAATTCAAAGGCTTTACTGCACTGGTCGAGTTTGAAGATAGTCGTGAAGTTTTGGGGATTGAAGAAGCGGACGATGATGCATTAATTCTAGACTCAGAAGTAACTGAGCTCGATCAAGGCTTTATTCAATATAAGAATGACATGGTGACAGCAAAACTAGGGCGTCAAGTGATTGCCTTGGACGGTCAGCGTCATGTAGGTCATGTTGGTTGGCGCCAAGATCGCCAGACTTTTGATGCGGCGAGAGTTACGGTTAAGCCAATTGAAGGTCTTACTTTAGATGCATCCTATATTTATAAAGTAAACCGAATTAACTCAGGTGCCTTTGCGGATGTCGCTGATACTGATATAACACTATTAAATGTTGCTTACCAAACTCCCTTTGGTAAAGCTGTGGTATACAACTATGAGATCTCAGGAGAGCCTTATGGTGCCGCAGATGGTTGGGATGAGCTATCAACAATTGGTGCAAGTTTTACCGGCTCAACATTAGCAGGTGAAGATCTGAAAGTTTCATATGCTCTAGAGTATGCTTCGCAAGATAATGAAACGAAAGATGCCAGTATGGATTATATGATGGCTGAGGTTGGCCTAACTGCGTCAGGAGTGACAGGCAAGCTTGGGTATTCGTCCTTAGGATCTGACGACGGCAATCAGTCGTTCGCGACACCTTTAGCAACTGTTCATAAGTTTGAAGGTTGGGCTGATGCATTTCTAGGTCAGTCCTTGTTTGGTGCGGGTGGCGGTAATGGTGTTGTAGACACTTATGCTTCAGTCTCAGGTAAGTTCGCTGGTGTAAAACTGGTGGGTGTTTACCATGATTTTGAGACCGATGAAGGCAGTGCTGACGCGGGTAGAGAGATAGATCTTTTGGCAGTCAAAAAGTTTAATAAAACCTATAGCGGAGGCCTGAAGTATGCTGATTACTCGGCACCTTCTGGCGGTACTGATAAGTCCGTAATGTGGGCGTGGGTTGGAATGAAGTTCTAAAGTCTGACACATAACTATAAGCCGTTAATAAGACTTCAGGGTCTTATTTTGCTAGCCTGGTGCCGTACCCGTCGCGGGTTGACAAGACTTTCCTCTTGTTAATTCAGGCTAGCTTTTTTCGGTTTTTTATGTGGGCTAGAGAGATACTCTAGCAAGGCTTCGAGCTTCATTGCTTCATGGAATAAACTTCCTTGTGCGTAGTCGCAGCCATGGCTTTTTAAGTGTGCAAGCTGTAAATCATTTTCAACGCCATCAGCAGTAACAGAAAGTTTCATCTGATGAGCCATACTAATAATTGCATTGCTAAAGTTAGTGTTTGCCTGATTTTCAGGGAGACCATTAAGGTAGCGTTGGTCTATTTTTAAGGCGTGAGCCGGAACTTGTTTCAAGTAGCTCATTGACGCATAGCCTGAACCAAAACGATCGATGATAATATGAACGCCCATATCTTTCAGTTCTTTTAGACGACCAATCACTTCGGGCTTTTGGTCAACGAAGCACTTTTCAACTACCTCGAAATGCAGGTATTTAATATAGTTCGGGTGTTCGGAAAATAGCGCTCGTACTTCAGAAACAAAGTAACGGTCTTTAAGTTGTCTAGGCGATATGTTGACACTAAAGCTAATATCTTTGATGCCTTCTTTAAGTAGTCTTTGGATATCTTTTACAAGCTGTTTTAGCACCCAGTTACCGAGAGGAATAATGCTGCCTGCATTTTCTGCTATCGAGATAAAATCATCGGGCATACGAATATCTTCTTCAGTGTATTGCCAGCGTAGAGATGCTTCTACGCCTGAAATGCTTTGATCTTTTAAATCGAGAATCGGCTGATAAACCAAAAAGAAGTCTTGGTTTTCAATGCTGTGCTGAATTTCCTTTTCTGTCTTTATTTTATAGCGGATCTCGTTGTTCATATCTTCAGAGAAGAATTGATAATTGTTTCTGCCGCTTTGCTTTGCCTGATACATAGCGATGTCGGCATTATTAATAAGGTCAGTGTCATTAAGCGAGTCTTCAGGGGTGACGCTAATGCCAATACTCGCGGTGATAAAGACTTCCTGAGTGTCGATGATCACGGGAGATTCAAAAGAGTTGATTATATTCTGTGTTACTTTACTGGCATCTTCGTAATTCTTAATGTTGCTTAGTAAGACTGTAAATTCATCACCACTGATACGAGCAATGCTATCGTTTTGCCTTACATGCTCATTCAAGCGCTTGGCGACGGATTTTAGAATCTCGTCACCGGCCTGATGACCTAGGGAGTCATTAATGGTTTTGAAGTTATCTATATCAATAAACAACAATGCAGCTTTTACCATATTACGTTTGGCATTTTGAATTGCTGACTCGAGCCTCTTCTGGAATAGTACCCGATTTTCTAGACCTGTCAGCGGGTCGTATAAAGCCATACGTTCCATTTCATCGTGATGATTCTTGATATCGGTGATATCTTCGAAAGTAATCACATAGTGAGATATTTCTGAGGTTTCTTGATAGGGATGGCTTTTAAGCAATGAAATACTGGTCTTCATCCAATGCGTGTCACCATTTGCATCGGTGCACTTGAGTTTACTCTGAATCAGACCTTCGGTATTAGGCGATAAGCTTTGTGTACTCAACTCCTGAGAGGAGATCGGGGGAAGGGAAAGTTTGTTTTCCAGTATCGAAATTGGCTGCCCCTCCAGCTTCATATCACAGCTACCAGTAAGCTTTAGAAATGCCTTACTGGCATAACTAATTGTGTGCTCCTTATCTATAATTAATACTGTACTATCACTACTCT
>NZ_LWEY01001324.1:0-1628 GCF_001634935.1 Oleiphilus sp. HI0043
TACCGAAGATAAGACCCATATCAGCTTCTGCTGCAGTCTCTACGATACCATCTTCAAGACAACGTACAGTCTCGATACATAGAGGAACCATCATACGCTCGATGATTTCTTCATCTGTAAATTCATTGTTGTTAAGAACAACAGGCTTGATCATGTCGTAAACGCCTTCGTCCTTCACTTTCTTCTGCTTACCTTTACGGTCTAGCTCGTAAGTGTAGAAGCCTTTGTCGTTCTTCTGACCGTAGCGGCCATCTTCAAACATAACTTCCATCGCAGTACGGAACTCATTCTTCATGCGATCAGGGAAGCCTTCAGCCATGACTTCACCAGCGTGAATAGCTGTGTCCATACCTACAACGTCTAGCAAGTAAGCAGGACCCATAGGCCAACCGAATTTCTCCATGATCTTATCAACGCGCTGGAAGTCAGCACCGTCACGTACTAGCGCAGCAAAGCCACCGAAGTATGGGAACAAGATACGGTTAACTAGGAAACCTGGGCAGTCGTTAACAACAACAGGCGTCTTACCCATTGCTTTAGCGTAAGCAACTGTCGTAGCGATTGTTTCTTCGCTAGTTTTCTCGCCACGGATAACCTCAACAAGAGGCATCATGTGTACAGGGTTGAAGAAGTGCATACCACAGAAGTTTTCTGGGCGCTTCAAGTTCTTAGCTAGCAAATCAATAGAGATTGTTGAAGTGTTTGAAGTCAAAATTGTATCTTCAGATACTTGATCTTCTACTTCACAAAGAACGATGTCTTTAACCTTAGGATTCTCAACAACCGCTTCAACAACCAAGTCTACGTCACCGAAGTCACCATAGCTTAGTGCTGGATCGATAGAGTTTAGAACTTCAGCCATTTTCTCAGCTTTCATCTTACCTTTGCTTACGCGCTTAGTAAGAAGCTTGCTTGCTTCGCTCAAACCTAGATCGATACCTGCTTGCGCGATATCTTTCATGATGATTGGCGTACCTTTTAGAGCAGACTGGTAAGCGATACCGCCACCCATGATACCTGCACCAAGAACCGCAGCTTTCTTAACTTCAGATGCTTTTGGCTCAAGCGCTTTTGCTTGTGCTTTAAGTGCCTGGTCATTCAAGAACAAACCAATCAAAGAAGCTGATACTGAAGTCTTAGCCATCTTAGCAAAGCCTTTCGCTTCAACTTCGATTGCCTTGTCTCGCGCCATACCCGAATGCTTCTGCATCGCTTTAATCGCTTCAACAGGTGCAGGATAGTTAGGACCAGCTTGACCAGCAACGAAACCTTTAGCAGTTTCGAAAGTCATCATGCTTTCCATTGGGTTCAGCTTAAGCTTAGAAGTCTTCTCTTCACGACGAGCTTTATAGTCTAGCTTGCCAGCAACTGCTTGCTTAACAAGATCGATTGCTGCAGCTTCTAGCTTATCAGCATCAACAACCGCATCTACTGCACCAAACTTAAGTGCATCAGGTGCTTTGTATTCTTTCGTGCCTGCGATCCATTCGATTGCATTATCTGCACCGATTAGACGTGGTAGACGTACCGTACCACCAAAACCTGGGAAGATACCCAGCTTAACTTCAGGTAGACCGACTTTAGCCGTTGGCGACATAACACGATAGTCCGTAGACAGACACATCTCG
>NZ_LWEY01001325.1:0-1725 GCF_001634935.1 Oleiphilus sp. HI0043
GCTCACGAAGATCATTAATCTAAATTTTTAAACTTTTCTTTTAACTAACTTAACTTTTTAACTTAAAGCAGGAGAAAAAAATGGAACTAGTAATTATTGCAGCTGCAATTATGCTTGGTCTTGGTGCACTTGGTGCGGCAGTTGGTATGGGTCTACTTGGTGGACGTCTATTGGAAGGTACTGCGCGTCAGCCAGAACTTGGTCCAATGCTACAAGGTAAGATGTTCTTACTAGCTGGTTTGATCGATGCTGTGCCAATTATCGGTGTTGGTATCGCTATGTACTTGATTTTCGTTGTTGCTCCAGGCGTTGGTGCTTAATAGACACGTCTTTAGTTAGCTAAAAACGTAAACTAACAACGAAAGTGAGGTAATTAGTGTGAATATCAATTACACACTTATTGGACAAATGATTTTCTTCGCAGGCTTTGTGCTATTTTGCATGAAGTATGTTTGGCCACCAATCATTGGTGCAATGACAGAACGCGAAAAGAAAATATCCGACGGTTTAGCAGCGGCTGACAGAGCGTCTAAAGATCTTGAACTTGCACAGAAAAAAGCAGTTGAAGAGCTAAAAGAAGCGAAAGCACAAGCAGCTGAACTAATCGAGCAAGCGAACAAACGATCAAATCAAATTGTTGACGAAGCGAAAGAAACTGCTCGTCAAGAAGGTGACAGATTAATCACTGCTGCTAAAGCTGAAATTGAGCAAGAAAAGAATCGCGTGAAAGAAGAGCTTCGCGCTGAAGTATCTGCAATCGCAATTGCGGGCGCAGAAAAGATTCTTGGATCTTCAATCGATGCAAGCAAACATGGTGAGTTACTCGATCAGCTTGCCTCAGAAATTTAAGTTTTGAGAGTGGATGATGGCAGAATCAATTACGATTGCCCGACCCTACGCTAAAGCCGCTTTTCAGGCCGCGAAGGATAAGGAAGCTTTGACAGTTTGGTCAGACATGCTTGCTTATTCTTCTGCAGTAGCTATGGACGAGAACATGAGTGTTGTTCTAGACCACCCAGCATTGACAAGTGAGCAAAAAGCACAGCTTTTCATCGAATCATGTGGTGATAAGTTAAATGATGAAGGTAAAAACTTTATCGTTGTGTTGGCTGAAAATGACCGATTAGAGTTACTTTCAGAGATTGCTCAATTGTTTGAAGGTTTCAAAGCACAGCTAGAGATGTCAGTAGACGTCGATGTGGAGAGTGCTTTTGAACTGGGCGGTGAACAACAAGATAAGCTTGCACAAGTACTAAGTAAGAAACTAGATCGTAAAGTCGTTGTTACATCGACTGTAAATGAGTCGTTGATTGGTGGCGTAATTATCCGCACCAACGATCTAGTCATCGATGCTTCTGTCCGTGGCAAAATTGCAAAATTGGCCGAAGCGGTTAGTGCTTAGGTAGCAGATTCAGATTTGAGGATTTAACGCATGCAACAGCTAAACCCAGCTGAGATCAGCGAAATTATTAAGAAGCGCATCGAAACTCTCGATGTTTCTTCTGAAGCCCAAAATGAGGGCACTATCGTCAGTGTATCTGACGGTATCGTTCTAATTCACGGTCTTGCCGACGTAATGTATGGTGAGATGGTAGAGTTTGAAACCGGCGTATACGGTATGGCGCTTAACCTAGAGCGTGATTCTGTAGGTGTCGTTGTCCTAGGTGACCCTAAAGGTCTTGCCGAAGGTCAGAAAGCAAAATGTACGGGTCGTATCCTAGAAGT
>NZ_LWEY01001326.1:0-1216 GCF_001634935.1 Oleiphilus sp. HI0043
TTTATCAATGGGCCCTCTTGTCGCTGCTTTGGCTGCAGGTAACAGATCCATGATCAAGATGTCAGAGTTTACACCGCAGACCTCTGCACTAATCGAGCAACTAATCTCCGACACCTTTCCTCAAGATCTGGTTGCGATTGTTCAGGGTGATGCAGAAGTCGCGACTGAGTTCTCTAGCATCCCATGGAACCATTTACTGTTTACCGGTTCAACGGCTGTTGGCCGCCATGTAATGAAAGCAGCGGCGGCTAACTTAACACCCGTCACGCTTGAGCTTGGCGGCAAATCTCCAACAATCATCTCTGACGATGTCAATATGGACGATGCAACACAGTCAATTGTTTTTGGTAAGGCTTTTAATGCTGGCCAAACCTGCATTGCACCTGACTACATTCTTTGTCCAGAGCACCGCCTGGAGCATTTCGTTGATCGATTCCAACACTTCTTTGCCAAGATGTACCCAACGCTGAAGCACAACACTGACTTCACCAGCGTAGTCGATGAACGACAGCTCGCACGCCTGCAATCTTACCTGGACGATGCAAAAAGCAAAGGCGCAACGATTATTGAGTGCAACCCGGCTGACGAAGATATGCAAACCGGTACACGTAAGATGCCTATCCACCTGGTGCTAAATGCCACTGATGATATGCTAGTGATGCAAGAAGAACTCTTTGGCCCAATCCTGCCAATCCTACCCACTAAGTCGCTAGACCAAGCTCTGGACTTCATTAATGATCGCCCTCAGCCCTTGGCGCTTTACTATTTTGGAATGGACAAAGACGAACAGCAATATGTACTAGAACAAGTTCGAGCTGGCGGCGTCTGCATTAACGACACAGTCTCTCACTTTGCTCAAGAAGACTTACATTTTGGCGGCGTTGGTGAATCAGGTATGGGCTCCTACCACGGCGAGCAAGGCTTCCTGACCTTCTCTCATGCAAAATCAGTATTCTGCAAGAATCATTTCAACAGTACCAAGTTTGCCTACCCTCCTTTTGGTACCTTGATTCATAAGGCCTTATTCTCTATTTTCTTACGATAAGCTAGCTCCTTATAGAGATAACCCTTCAAATGCGCTGGCTATCTTGCCAGCGCAGACTTCTTGTTTACAACAAGCTGACTAGCAACCCACCCGAAATTTGGTTACTATTCCGCCCCTTCTTTAGTTCTTGGTTGTCTATACTTCCAATACTGTAAAATTGACTTAGGCACT
>NZ_LWEY01001327.1:0-1633 GCF_001634935.1 Oleiphilus sp. HI0043
CCAAAGAATAGCGACGCCGACACAGGCACACTGTCAGAAACTTATGGCATTACTAAAAAAGAAGTTAGCTCGGAGCAAGAAGAAGAGCTGCTTGTTAAAGAGCCACCAAGAATCTAGGCCATTAAACTGGATTATCGATATCGATAAACTCAAACTCGATATCAAACTTTTCCTGTAAATGTTGCCCAAGTGCTTGAATCCCCCCTTTCTCGGTCGCATGATGGCCTGCGGCGAAATAGGCGACCCCGGTTTCTCTTGCGACGTGAACGGTTGGCTCGGATATCTCACCACTTAGGTAAGCATCAAGGTTCTGACTCACTGCAAGGTCAATCATCCCCTGGGCTGCACCAGTACAAAACCCAATATTCTGTATTAACCGGTTAGGCTCACCAACAAACTCGCATTGGCGACCTAGCTTGTTAGTCACATGCTCGGAAAACTGCTCAACTGTTACCGCCTTATCTAAGCGACCAACCTGCCCCACAGAACGCGGGTTTCCGAGTTCCAGTGGCCCCGTTATATCGATACCAAGACGCAGCGCGAGCTGAGCGTTATTTCCACACTCTGCATGAATATCGACAGGTAGGTGGTAAGCTAAGAGACTAATGTCGTTGACAAGTAACTGCTTAATTCTCTTTTTCTTAATACCCGTAATAGGCTGAGCTTCACCTTTCCAAAAGTAACCATGATGAACCAAAATAGCACAAGCATTCTGCTCTACTGCCGCATCTATTAATGCTTGGGAGGCGGTTACTCCACCAACGATTCGCTTAACAGAAGCTCGACCTTCTACCTGGATACCGTTCGGGCAATAGTCCTTAATCTTATCAACCGATAAATATTGCTGAAGATAGGTACTCAATTCTTGTAAGTTAACCGACATGATTACGGACCTAAGCTACTTGATGCGATATTCAGCGGAACGAGCGTGGGCTGTCAATCCTTCACCACGAGCAAGTACCGATGCCACCTTCCCTAACTCACTTGCACCCTCTGCTGAGAAGTGCAAAATCGAAGAGCGTTTCTGGAAATCGTACACACCTAGAGGCGAAGAAAAGCGTGCAGTTCCAGAAGTTGGTAATACATGGTTAGGTCCAGCACAATAGTCACCAAGCGCTTCGGCGGTATAGCGGCCCATAAAGATTGCGCCTGCATGGCGAATCTCTGTCAACAAGGCATCGGGATCTTCTACTGATAACTCCAGGTGCTCAGGTGCTATCAGGTTGCTAACATGAGCCGCTTGGCTCAGAGAGTCGACCTTAATGAATGCTGCCCTGGATACCAGCGATGCTGTGATTATTTCCTCACGCTCCATCGTTGGCAACAATTTGCTAATACTGGCTTCAACCTGATCTAAAAACTGCTCGTCTTGTGATATCAAAATAGGCTGAGCGTTTTCATCATGCTCTGCCTGTGAAAACAGGTCCATTGCAATCCAGTCTGGGTCAGTTTTCCCATCGCAAATCACAAGAATCTCTGAAGGACCGGCAATCATATCAATACCAACGGTACCAAATACTTCTCGCTTGGCGGTCGCCACAAAAATATTTCCTGGCCCAACAATTTTGTCGACTGCTGGAACAGTCGCTGTACCGTAAGCTAAGGCTGCAACCGCTTGAGCACCCCCAATAGT
>NZ_LWEY01001328.1:0-1039 GCF_001634935.1 Oleiphilus sp. HI0043
AGTTCAATAATGACGATAACGGGCTGATGAGTTGATAAGGCCTTACCTAAACGATAACGGCCACCGGTAGTGGTATCACCGCTGATACTTGCATTGATCACGCGATAGTTATCGCCCAGCTCACGCTGCATCAGCGCTACCCAGCCCTTACTCTTATCCAAACCAAAGGCCGCGCTAATACTGTCACCCACCACTAGAATGCTTGCAGCCTTTTGAACTGGAACAGTATTTTTTACCGGTAACGGTTTTTCTATTTCCGCCGCATACGTTAAGCTGCTTAGTAGAAGCAGGCAGCCAATAATAAAATAACGACCTAGCTGCATGTGCATCGCAAACCCCATTCTGTTTAGACAACTATTTTGTGATTGAATATGCCTGAAAATAGCACTCAAGAAAATCTCCTACTGAAACTCAATAATGTATGTAAGTCGGTCAATACCGGTTCAGAACAGCTTGATATCTTGCAAGGCATTCAACTTGAAATCAAGCAAGGAGAATCTGTCGCCATCGTTGGCGCGTCAGGTAGCGGCAAATCAACAATGCTAGGAATTATGGCCGGGCTTGATGAAAGTTCATCAGGCGAAGTCTACCTCTTGGGCGAAGCGTTACACCAGTTAAATGAAGATCAACGATCATCTGTCAGAGCAAAGGGGGTAGGCTTTGTCTTTCAAAGCTTCCAGCTGCTTCCCGGCCTGACGGCCTATGAAAATGTCAGCCTGCCGATAGAAATGTCTGGCAGGTATAACGCCCGCCAAACTGAAGAGAAAACACTAGACTGGCTGGACAAGGTTGGCCTGAGCCATCGAATCCATCACTACCCTAAACAGCTTTCGGGTGGTGAACAACAACGTGTTGCTATCGCTCGAGCCTTCTCTTCTGAGCCAAAAATATTGTTTGCAGACGAGCCTACCGGCAATCTCGACAGTAATACAGGGCAACAAATTGTAGAACAGCTTTTTTCCTTGAACTCTCAGTTGGGAACAACCCTTGTACTCGTAACGCATGACGAACAACTAGCTAAGCGCTGCGCCCGAACCGT
>NZ_LWEY01001329.1:0-1660 GCF_001634935.1 Oleiphilus sp. HI0043
CAAAAACAAGTAGGGAACAGGCATTCGAAGCTTACGCAGATAGCCTCAAGAATGAGCTCACTAGTCATTTCATTCTGAATGGAACGCACCATTTTACGAGCAGTGCAGGCAGGTGGTTCGATGCAGCCGCCTCAATAATCGGCGTTCGCCAAGAGTGTACTTATGAAGGGCAAGCCGCTGCAGAGTTGGAGTCTTTGGCTCGATCAGCCTCCAGGGACCACGTTCAATCTCTTGTCAAAATCGATGAGAAAAACCAACTCTTACTTAGCCCGCTTCTTCCTTATTTAAGCGCTATGGAGAATAAACCTCAGGCTGCATACTTGTTCCATCGCGAGTTAGTCGATGGTCTCGTTCGTTGGTTAGAGAAATCAAGCAAACAGCGCCAGACTAAAGCGGTCTATTGCTCAGGAGGTTGCTTCCAAAATCGGCTTCTCAGAGAATCGCTTAACGAACACTTAACTTCACAGGGATTTAAGGTATATTTCCCTATCAAGCTGCCCGCCAACGACGGTGGCATCGCTCTGGGTCAAGCTTACTTGAGCCATTGGCAAAATAACTAAGGACTCTCAGCACCATGTGCCTTGCACTTCCGGTAAAAATTGAAACACTTCTCGATGATGAACAAGCGATCGTTGAGCTAAGCGGTGTGAAGACCAAGATTTCGACGGCACTAGTCGAAGATGTCCATGTCGGCGACTATGTTATTTTACATGTTGGTTATGCGCTCAATAAGCTGGATGAAGAAGAGGCCAAACGAACACTAGCGCTCTTTGCACAAGGAGAGACTGATGAGCGCTAAAACAAAAGCCTCACCAGAGTTAAAGTACATCAGCGAGTTCCGACAAGGTTCGCTGGCCAAGAAACTAAGCCAAAGCATAACCAATGAAGTACAGAGTGATAAACGCTATCGCTTAATGGAATTTTGTGGTGGGCACACGCATACCATTTTTCGCTATGGTATCCCTGACTTACTTCCTGAAAATATCGACTTGCTCCATGGGCCCGGCTGCCCTGTTTGTGTCCTGCCCATTAGCGCGATCGATAATGCTATCTCGCTCGCACTGCAGCCAAATACGATTCTCTGCTCTTATGGTGATATGTTGCGCGTACCCGGCAGCAAAACAATGAGCTTGTTAAAAGCACGCGCCCAAGGAGCTGATGTGCGCATGCTCTACTCGCCGCTCGAAGCACTAACACTGGCTCAAGATAACCCTGGCAAGGATATCGTATTCTTTGCTGTTGGCTTCGAAACGACAACGCCTCCTACAGTTGCTATGCTCGACGCCGCTGTCAAAGCCAATATTAAAAACCTATTTATCTACTGCAACCACGTACTGACACCTCCGGCAATCACCGGTATTCTAGAGCCAGCTAAACAAGCTGGAACTAGAGTACTTGATGGTTTAATTGGCCCTGGCCACGTAAGCGTTATCACTGGTGAACGCCCTTATCTTGAACTTGCCAAACATTACCAGACAGCCATTACCATTTCCGGCTTTGAACCCTTGGACATCCTTCAGTCTATTTTAATGCTTGTTCGCCAAATTAACCGAAACACCTGCCAGGTTGAAAACCAATATACGCGCGCAGTAAGCTTTGAGGGAAACCAGAAAGCACAGGCACTGACCAAGAAGTACCTAGACCTTCGACAGAGTTTCGA
>NZ_LWEY01001330.1:0-1478 GCF_001634935.1 Oleiphilus sp. HI0043
ATCGATGATCTTTACGCTTCCAGTAGCACGTTCAATAATGACGCCCATGTCACCTGTTGCCCTGGGCTCCGTCTGGGTATGCAAACAAGTACACGCCCCCAAACTAATACTTAGTAAGGCCACTGCAAGGCTTTTAATTCGCATCTATCATTTCTCCCGACTTCAAAGCTTTAGCAATCCAGTTAGCATCCGCCTCAGACAAAATAGCTTTCCATGGGGGCATTGGCGTTCCAGGGCGACCATGTAGGATGACAGCCATTAAGTCTTCAACCGAATATGCCTTGATATTTTCCGGCAACAAAGCCGGGCCTAAACCACCTTTAAACAGCATCCCATGACATGATCCACAGTCTTGTTTCACTAAATAGTCCAGTTCCAGTGCACGCTCTTCAGAAACTTTCAGCTCAGCTTTTTTAACAATAACCTTGCCCCTCATCTGTGGATGAGGTCCGCAGCGATAGTCAAAGACACCAGCGCGATCAAATAAGCGTTCAACGCTTTCTTCGGGCCAGAAGTATTCACCTTCAGGCTCTCCCAAACCTTCAAACCATACGCTGTGATACTGCCTCTTCTCGACATTCAGCCAACGCACCGTATCGCCAATATTGACTGTTACAACTTCCGGTATGAAACGCATCTTGTGTGTCTTTACTTCAACAAGTTCTGCAGATGAGACGCCCGCCAGCAACAAGTTCGCGAATAGCACTATTGCCAATCCCTTACCTGTTTTTTTGACTGATCTCATCCACATAACGCTCACCGTTTTCTTATTTACTAGCTTTTATTGCTTAACTGCATTGATTTCTACATCGGCATTATCGAAGCCCAATTTGTACCCAAGTGATACATGATGGAAACGGCCGTTGCTGTAATCGTCATGAATCGCGAAACCAAAGTTGTAGCTTTGAGCGGTGTCCAGACTGATATTGCCGTCACCGTCAGCTACCAGAGGACGCTTGATTTCAACCACCCACTTATTGCCAACTTTGTTTGCTATCGCTTCACTAATCACACCTTCGTTCATCAAGCGGTCTGCCAAGATACTGCCGTATTCAATACTCTTGTCACCCGACTTGTAGCGCACGATATCCATGAAGTGCTGAGCGTCAAATTCTGCTTTGATCTCAGCGTCTTCCTTACGCTTATCCCAACCACCAAGCGGTTTTTTGTTTCGGCCTTTAAGCTCAATCTTCGTACGGCTCTCTTTTAGATACTTAGTTACACTCTGACCCTCAGGCGCGAAAGGCATGTCATCGGCATCGGCATGACAGGTTCCCCAGCAACCTGCTCGATCTGCGTACTCAACTTCGTCAGTCGCTAACATAAAGGCCAATTTCATTTGATTCATCGCATCCATCTTGCCACCTTCTGCAAAGGGTACTGGCTGGTGTTCAGTATCTTCCCAAGTAAATTGCATATATAAGCTCTTGCTATCATGTGCTGCTTTAACCGCCACTGGAATGCTGCCACGCTTACCG
>NZ_LWEY01001331.1:0-882 GCF_001634935.1 Oleiphilus sp. HI0043
TACATTAATGGCTGCGTGCCCGAAGGCTCATCCGCCTCGTTATGACCACGACGGCGATAGCAGAACAAGTCAATAACGACATCTTTCTTAAACTGATTGCGGAAATCAATTGCAACCTGAGTAGCAAACAAAACAGCTTCGGGGTCATCACCATTTACATGCAAGATTGGCGCTTCGATCATCTTTGCAACGTCGGTACAATACTCTGTTGAGCGCGTGTCTTCACGCTTATTGGTGGTAAAGCCAACCTGGTTATTAATAATAATATGTACGGAACCACCCGTACCATAACCACGAGTTTGTGACATCTGGAAGGTTTCCATCACCACGCCCTGACCTGCAAACGCAGCATCGCCATGCATGATAATAGGTACGACAGAATCCCGACGCTCATCTTCCCTTCTACCCTGGCGCGCTCGAACCGAGCCTTCAACAACCGGAGAAACAATCTCAAGATGTGAGGGGTTAAACGATAAGGCTAGATGCACTTCGCCACCTGGCGTCATCACATTCGATGAAAAGCCCTGGTGGTATTTAACGTCACCGGAACCAATATCATGGAGTTTTTTACCGTCAAACTCATCGAACAAGTCTTTCGGGTTTTTACCAAGCGTATTCACCAAAACGTTTAGGCGACCACGGTGAGCCATACCTATAACGATTTCTTTAGCACCATAACCACCGGCACGCTGAATCAGCTCATCCATCATCGGGATCAGACTTTCACCACCCTCCAAGCCAAAGCGTTTGGTACCTGGGTAACGAGAGCCAAGATATTTTTCTAAGCCTTCTGCTGCTGTTAAACGCTCTAGCAGATGGTAGCGCGTATCAAATTCGTAATTGGGCTTACCTTTTACTGACTCAATACGCTCTTGAAACCAT
>NZ_LWEY01001332.1:0-1520 GCF_001634935.1 Oleiphilus sp. HI0043
GCAATCGCCTTAAACTTTGATTCACCTTGCAATGCCTGACTAACAACCTCCTCTTCCAAATTGAGCTTAGCACTGCCATTTTGGGACAAATTCTGAGGAGACAACCCAAGCCCTGAATCAATATTAGAATTGGTAAGCGGAGCTGCTTGAATTTGGTTTGCCGTATTTAGGTTCACCTGAGACTTCTTAGCATCCTGGTTTTGAAAAGATACGCCAGGCAAAACACTTACTGGCGCCACACCTGAATCAAGCCCAGTCAATGCTTGTGGAAGGTTAGCACTTACCGGTGCAAGGGCTTGTTGTATCCCATTTACCGTATTTAGCAAAGATGCCAACACATCTTCGGGTATGTCATCACTTGAAAATCCAAGACCACTCTCAAGCTCTGCCAGCGAGTTAGAAAGAAAAGTACTCATTTCCGGCAATTCTATGCCTTGCTGTGCCGCATCCAGAGACATTAAATTGCCACTCAATAATGCGTTGATATCATCCAGGAAGCTTGAATCCAGCCCTAAAGCTTCAAGCTTAGCAGCAATATCATCAAGTTTCTCAGGACTTATAGAAGACTGATAGACACCTGTTAATGTAGCACCAAATGAACCCTCTATGGGTGATGCACCCGGTTCGCTGCTCGCGCCCAATGCTGGACCGCTAGTTGACGCTGCTGGTGCGTTTCCTGCTGATACAGGGTTTGATAGAGATATATTTTGCATGAACAACAACCACCCGTTTCGCTCAAGCCATATTAATTATGACTTAGAAAAAATAGCTTTAGGACAAGCGAATTGTAGGCGCTCAAGTTAGTCGTCTAACTTGATTACACTACGCTTTAGGGAGGATTATGCGAATATCGGGCCAATATCCGCTATTTAGAGAATGGTACTTAATTTAATGAATATCGAATAGCTGTTTAAAATTAGAGATCTCGAATATCTTTTTTACCTCATCAGAACAGTGAACTATGCTGATTTTTACATTTTCTTTTGCGTGATCCTTAAGTAACAACAACATTCCCAAAGCAGAGCTGTCTAGATAACTGACGTCGCGCATATCGATGCGATATTCACTAACACCGTTGTCTTTTCCTTCGTAAGCGTCACAAAAACTCTGATGCGAAGCAAAGTCAAAGCGACCTTTAATCGCAATAGTTAGAGAGTTATCATCCGTTGAAAGTACTGATGTGATTGACATTTATGCCTCACCTTTGTCTAAATAGATATTTCCTAACGCTACCTTTCACAAGCCTTAAGTAGCGCTTCTCGAATTTTATTTATCGGGAGCACTTTTTGCACAGCGTTAAGTTTAACAGCTGCGCCGGGCATTCCCCATACAACACTCGTTGCTTCATCTTGAGCAAAAGTTGCACCGCCCACTGAAAGTATTCTTTCCATACCTTCGGCGCCATCACTTCCCATCCCCGTTAGGATAGCTGAAACTGCATATTTCCCATAATGCTGTGCGACTGAGTCGAATAATACATTGACCGAAGGCTTATGACCACTGACCTTCTCTCCATCATA
>NZ_LWEY01001333.1:0-2116 GCF_001634935.1 Oleiphilus sp. HI0043
AAGCTTATTACAACTTAAGCCAGCATAATCGACTCAAGCGCAAGCAAGACAAAATATCCGGAAGCCAAGGCAGCAAGAAACTACGTTATAAAGTACGCTCTGGAGATACCATGTGGGATATTTCCAGAGCTCACAAAGTAGGCGTTCGCTCTCTAGCCAAGTGGAACGGCATGGCACCCACTGACCCGATTAAGCCAGGTCAGGAATTAATTATCTGGTCACTTAAGGATGTAGGTAAAGCAAGCATGCCGCTACCGTCTTTTAGAGATAAAAGGCAAATGATCAGAAAGATTGGCTATCGAGTAAGAAAAGGTGACTCGCTCGCTCGCATCGCAAGTAAGTTCAGCGTAACGATTAATGACCTAGTAAGCTGGAACAAGCTAAACAAGAAAAAATATCTACAGCCAGGACAGAAGCTAACCATCTACGTAGACATAACAGCTACTTAGGCCCCGTTACCGAGGCTAGAATTTATTTTAACCTAGGAAGCCACCTCTAAAATCATTCAGACAATAAGTACTCACTAAATTCGATAAAGTGGGAAACAGTTACCTTATCTACTGGAATCATAGACTTATCAGCGTCAGCGCTATTTTCACTTAATTCACTCATCATACCTTTCACTCTTTCAAGCGTTTCACGAATCAAGCTGACCATTGAGTCGCGCGGAGATTCAAACACTCCCATTGAATCATTCATCTGATTAAAGTGATTAACCATATCTACAATAGGTTGATACCGCTTTAGGTTTGATAAGTCATTCGTTCGACCTTCTTGTGAACTAGAAGGTGCACCATAAGTTCTTAACTCTTCCGCTACAGTCTTGGACAAGTCTAAGGAAAAGGATGCAATTTCGCTGGAATCAAACCCTACACTCATCGCTGATTCAAATGCATCCTGAAAGCGGTCTTGAAAAAATAATTCCGTTACATTACCTAGCTGCGACAATAGCTCGTTAATTGCCGTAAGCTCCGATTCATCCAGCTCCCCTTCGACACTATATTCAAACGACTTATCGCCGGACACAGCCACGCCTAGAGAGTTTCCCGAAGACTGGTAAATAGAGGCAAATGTATCACTCAAACGAATCGAGACTTTATCGCCATCCCTGGTCGTTAAGGAAAACTCGGTACTATCATGACTTGCATATTTGTACTTGGAAACAGCCTCGAAAGACTCTGGCTTAAGCTGTTGTTCATTGACTTTCTCTGGCGTAAAAAACTCGTAAACATTTAAAGCTTGCTGGGAGGTTTTAGCCTCAGTATCTACAGGAGTGTTAGTCGAAGCCGCAACTTCATTTCTAGCGCTCTGCTTGCTCCCTTCAGCTAAGCCATCTGCAGCACTCAGATGTTTTCCTTCAATATCATCTACCCCCTCATCAACCAAATGTCGAGACTGAGCTATTTCCTCCTCAAGCTTTTCATCCATCAAACCCAATGCGCTGATATCTTCTTTAGCGGATGAAAAGCCCGCCTCAATCCCTTTTCGAGCCTGACTTAATAAGTCACCAATTCTCGACTCATCCGCCCCGTTTCTGAGCTCGCTTTCAATTCGGCGTTCGACAAAACCGAGCACAGTATGAGCCACATCTGNTGGAGAAGGCACTTTAAACTCAAACTGAGGTTTTTCGATAGTAATATTGAAACTAAAGTTTGTCTCTATCGAGCGGGAGAAAATTCTCCTTCCACTATCGGTACCGGCTTCTAAAAGCTGAGTTTCAACGCTTGTTTGCATACTTGCACTTAGCTTTGCAGAGCCAGTGCTTTCAGCTATCTTACTGGCATCTAGCGAGCGGTGCCGCGACAGCCCACCATCGTTTAGCTTGTCAATGTTATCTAATGCGTTCATACAAAACCCTCTAAAATCCGGTTGACCTCATAGCTATTATCGTCCGCAAAAAGATTTTCTTTAGGCATTCTTTTATAGAAAAGACATCTAAAGCAAGAATCTGTTATATTCCACGCAATTCACCAACTTAATGCGATTACTATGAATAAATTCCCCGAACCAAGCGACCAATACATGCCCGCCACACTCCTTCGGCGACTTCTTGCGTTTTTTTATGACAGTATCTTATGCATAGCTCTCACCATGACCATCACCATGATCTATATGG
>NZ_LWEY01001334.1:0-8318 GCF_001634935.1 Oleiphilus sp. HI0043
GAATCGGAAGATTCTCCTGCTTCGGATGAAGATATCTTAGGTTTTGTCGAGCAAACAAACTCTTCAACCTATTATTTGAATTTAGGTTTCAATTTTCAGAGTGAAGGAATTATTAGATACGATACCAATTCAAAAATACCATTATATTTCGTTTCAAATGGTGGGGTTGAACCTGATCAAAAAATCATCTCCGCGATTAACGAAATTGAAGATCGTTTAGGTGATATTTTCGAAGATATCGTTTTGATTGATTATGATTTGTCAGTGTTTAAAGATCATACGAGTGATGGCAATGAGCCAATTTATTCTAATAGACTTGGCGATGATGATGGGTTTCAAAGTTTTCTTTCAGAAAATAATATGAATTATGGAATCGCTATATCAGAAGGTACTTCGTTTCGACCTTCTGGAGCTGATCCATCATCTTATTGCGGGAATTATTCACGAGCACCTTATGCCGGTGGTAATCGGTTAAGGCTTGATGAATCGTATGCCATTAGCTCTGAGTACCTAGGGTGGGTAAACTTAGGAAATGGGACTTGCTCATGGAGCGGAGATTATGCTTTGCATGAAATAGCTCATGCATTAGGAATGTTTGGTCATTTTGATCCCCATTTCGGGTTATGGGATGCAACTGCAATGGATGTTCTTGCAACCATTTATAACAACCCGGCGGGAACTCCGTACGACCAAGTTGTTGTTTTGAGGGCTGATTAGCAGATAAAGCTCGATATAGAATTTAGTAGTAGTGAGCATAGGTTTAACTTTTTGGCGATTCAGTTATCTAAGCTATGCTCAAATCTTTACAGGTTGGTACATATAGAAAGGTTTTTTGATATTGTATCGGATATCCAATTCTCATAGCTTCTATTCTTAATTTCACACTCCCATATAATTATTGCTTTCCAGCCCTGTCCATCAAGAGTTTCATAGTTTCTTTTATCGCGTTTCATATTCTGTTCGAATTTACTCTGCCAAAATTCAACGTTTGATTTTGGTGTTGTACACAGATGGCAGTTTTCGTGACGGTGCCAGTAGCAGCCATTAACGAACAGGACGGTTTTGTACTTTGGGAGCACTATATCTGGCTTTCCCGGTAAATCTTTTGAATGGAGGCGAAATCTAAATCCTTGTTTATGAAGGAACTTTCTTACCTCCAGTTCAGGAGTAGTATTCTTACCTTTTATTTGAGCCATGTTCTGGCTTCGTCTGGCTTTGGATATTTTGTCTGCCATTAAGATGAACCATGGGCTATCTTCTTGAAGTCGCCAATGCTGACCATATTTGTTTCTTGGTCATCGTTTGTATTCTGCCCGCTACGCCCTAAAGCTATATTGTTTGAGTTAACAAAGGCATTCATATCAATATATCTCCAGTCTGAGCTAAGGCGAAGATCAATTCTTTGCTCCCTTGGGATGAGGTTGGCTACATAATAGCAACTAAACTTTTCCCATCCACAGAGGCTCTCAAAGAATGGCATGTGTTCCGTGTTCGCACCTAGTTTCCCAGATTTTGATAGATACTTTCTTTTTATATCGATGAGATTGAAGGCGTTATTTTTAAAGGTAATGCAATCAATGTCCGAAGAATTGCCCTTTTCGTAATGCTTTGATAGATAGAAATCATAGAATAGACGGTCATAAAAGATTGAGAATAGTGTTTCTGACCTTAAATTTAGGTTGGAGGGTAATGATGTTACTTCCTGCTCCAAAAGTTGATTTGGTAAAAATGGATCATTGTGGCTGGATACGTAGTTCTTTTTCTTAAAGCCTTTGAATAGCTCATCTGAAGAGGAAGGAAAAAAGCTTAGCTGGCCAGATTCGTTATAATCGAACTTGTAAATATCGTAGATATCAGCGATGTCCTTTGTTCTATATTCGGTTTCTATTTTTGAGCTTTTTATCTTGAGCAAGAAAAAATCAGACTTAACGTTCTCTTTCAGCATGCTATACAAAGCAAAGAAAACATCTGGTTGGGATTCGGTAACTGTTACATATACACCATTTTCGCTGAGCGGGTTCAGATCTCCTTTTGTTGAAGCAATAAACCATCCTCCGTCCATTAGCGTTCCGGGAGTAGGGGATAGGGAGTCGTATACTTCAGTTAGAGCTAGCTCTGGTATTATTCCAATTATCTTGTTAAAGAATGCATCCTCCCTTGCCGTAGTTGTTATTTTTCGTTGTGTCTGCGTGGATGGGCCTTTACCAAATACATTTCTCCAAAGTAGTTCGCAAAATGTTTCCCATTCATTCTTGGTAACTAAAGTCATTAAAATCTTCCCTATATCAATGTTCGATTCGGATGCTACCACGGTTATTGAAAACCTGTTTTTAATTCCGAGTAGTTTTCTGATATTTAGTCGCAAAATATTTTCTTAAAATCAGTTAATTATTCTTTATCTGGGTCAAATGAGTGATATGATTGTCACTCAAAATACCCAGAGGGCAAGGAATGAATAACAACAAATCGACATTGGATCTTTTAACCAAAATTCTCGAAATTTATGACCAGAAACAAATAGCTAACCACCTGAACCCGCACACGGAAAATGATTGGTGTCGAGAGACTATAAACAGAATATTGAAGGGCAAGTCCAATAAATCGTTAACTGATACTGAAGAACAGATTCTTCTCGATTTGTTGCCAAAGAAGCCCAATCATTATGATAACCCTAGTTTCAAGTTCATTGATTTGTTTGCAGGAATAGGTGGAATTAGAAAAGGCTTTGATGAAATTGGTGGGAAATGTGTTTTTACAAGTGAGTGGAATAAGTACTCTGTAAGAACTTATAAAGCCAACTTTTTCTGTGATCCTGATGAGCACGTCTTTAATGAAGATATTACTGATGTAACGCTGACAAATGATGAGAGTATTGCAGAGCAAGAGGCATATGATCATATAGATAGAGTAATCCCTGATCACGATGTATTGTTAGCTGGTTTCCCGTGTCAGCCATTTTCTTTAGCGGGAGTCTCTAAAAAGAACTCGCTTGGTAGGGCTCATGGTTTTGAATGTGAAACACAAGGCACACTGTTTTTTGATGTCTGTCGAATAATCCAAGCAAAGCAGCCTTCAGCTTTTGTTCTGGAAAATGTTAAGAACTTAAAAAGTCATGACAAAGGTAATACCTTTAAAGTGATTAGTAAGGCACTGGATGATTTAGGCTACGATGTTCTTGATATAGATTTTAACGGTACCGGGGTGCAAGATCCTAAGATAATCGACGGCAAAAAGTTTCTGCCTCAGCATCGAGAGCGTATTGTTCTAGTGGGGTTTAGAAGAGACTCAGGTTTGTCTGACGGGTTGTCTTTGAGAGATATTTCTTACCCTAAAGTTGTTCCTTCCTTCAAGGCTCTTCTGGATGAGCTTGATGAAGAAATGTCAAAAAAATATACCCTTACTCCGAGGCTTTGGGAGTATTTGTATGAGTATGCGAAAAAACATCAAGCTAAAGGAAATGGATTTGGGTATGGATTGGTTGACCCGAATGACCCAAATGCTTTTGCTCGTACTTTATCTGCCCGTTACCATAAAGATGGTTCTGAAATTCTGATAGATCAGGGGTGGGATAAAGAGTTAGGTGAGAACGATTTTTTCAACGAACAGAATCAGGCACGTCGCCCTAGGAGATTAACCCCCGCAGAGTGTGCGAGATTGATGGGATTTGATCGTCCCGGTGAATCCAATTTTGTTATACCAGTTTCAGATACTCAGGCATATAGACAGTTTGGAAACTCGGTGGTGGTACCAGTTTTTAGAGCTGTAGCTGAGCTAATGAAAAGTCGTATATATCAGGCAGTAGACCTTAAAAATAAATCCGATAAAGCTGCCTGATCAATCTACTTACTTTAGTCGCAGAACTTCATTCGACTTGAAGTTCTCGCTTGGAATGAATATTGTCTTACTATTTCCAAAGTTTATAGTATGGCAATATTCAATCATCTCGATTATCAAGGGCTAATCTCGTCCAAGGAAATCGTTTCTCGTTTATCAGAACATGGTTGTGATTTGGCTTTGATTAAGAAGCTTCCAAAGAACGCCAATGACAAAAACCAAGTTTATTTTCATCATGATGCTAGCTTACTAAACTCCGTGTTTGATATGAGCTTTAGTGAAAGAGTTGAAAGCACGAGTCAAACGAAAAGAGCATCTGCACCCGGCAAACCAATTACTCAAGCTGTCTTCAATGAATTCTATTGGCTAAGCAGTGATGGCACTTTGCATAAGACTAAAAAATGTAAAGCTATTGTATACCACCAGTACCCTGAGGCTCGGCTATCAGGTTTTCAGACAGAGCAGGGCGAAATGCCTCAATCTATGTCAGTTGAGTTCACAAAGAGTGAAGATCTACTTCCTAGGTATTTAGTAATTGGAGCTACTCAAAAGGGAATCGCAATTGCGATGATGCTTGTTGATCCGGCCGAAGAGTTTAGAAACGAGTTCATTGATCTGCCCCTTTTTGGATCCTCGAAAATATGTAAGCGTTTATCGATTAATGAGCTGGACATATCAGGCTCAGAAAAACTACGCAAAATACTTACTGATAGCGTGGCGGGCAAGACTTTAAAGGGGTGCAGGTTCGATAAAACTGGAGAAACTATCCCTTTTACAAGTACCCAAGTACATGGGTATACGCTAGAGCATGCTTGCGGAATCATTCCTAATGCAGATCAGGACGGAGACATTTTTGGCATCGAATTAAAGTGCTTTACTACGAAAAAGCTATCGTTAATAACTACTGAACCTGATGGCGGTTTGTACAAGGAAGACTTTGCTGAGTTTATGAAGACGTATGGATACCTGAAGGGTGATGACTACCGGCTGACAGGATTACATAGAGTGAACAATACAAACTCAAAGACTAACCTGACATTGCGGGTTTACTGTTTTCCTGTATCGAAAAATTCTGGCACACCTGAACGTTGCTTGTATGATGTTTCAATTCCTTTCTCTCGACAGATGAACGGGTTGCAGGTCGTTCTGGAGGATTCTTCTGGTAATAATGCTGCTAGTTGGTCTATCGAGCGATTGATGAATAAATGGGGGGCGAAACACAATGAAGTTGTTTACGTGCCTGCAACCGTAGGTATTAATGAAAACCAAGCGGAATATAGTTTGGGGTATGAGAAAAACGTTACATTTTCTGGCAGTGTATTGTGGTGCTATCGCACAACAATTGAACGGTTAATCTGCTCCATTCATGAAGGTGTTGTTTTCTTAGATCCTGCGCCAAAGTACAACGAGCATGATAAGAAAAGAAACAAGCGACGCACTCAGTGGCGTTTAAATGATATTTATTCCGCGTCTGAATCTTTGTATGAAAAGACAGAATTGATTAATTTACTCGAATGATTTTCTAAACAAATAACCGGGAGTTTAATTCCCGGTTGATTTATCGGTTCAATATTTCAAAGCATAGCAGCTAATCCAGCAGTTCCTCGCGCCAAATATCGACGTTCGCCGGTGCTTGGAATGCTAATCTGGCTTGCCCATTTTCTGCCTCAGTAACAACCAATCTTATCTGCGTTTCATTTCCTTCTGTGTCACCAACAAACAAGAATACTTCTTCACCAGATTTTCGAGAAAGATTTAGGAATCCGTTTTTCATTTTTACTAATCCTTTAGTTTTTAAAAGAATCAATGATACCTGTTTTGCATGGGTGTTTAACGATCGAATACGGGTGTTGGGTTAAAAATAGAGATAATGTAGATTATTTCCAAATAAATTGAAAAAAGTGGCTTTTGGGTATTGACCGGGTATGCACCTAAGAAGTACAATTATGAGACGGAAATCGCAAATTAATATTGCGAGATCTTATTTTGAGCTTAATATGATCATTAATAGGCCATTATGATTGTACTATATATGAGTTTTAACAAGAAAACTTTATGTTTTAAGTCGGAGTTTAAAGGCTCCGGGTGACGTTTTGCGCCTGCGTAAAATATTCATTTCGAAATAAGAACCGCCCAAATACGAGGCGGTTTTTTTGTGCCTGTAGTTTACAAACATTAAATACTAAAAATTAGGGGAAATATATGAATACATTAAACAAAGAAGAATTTATTGCTGTTTGTGATGCGCTAAATGCGTTTTCAACCTGTCCAAATGATATGCAAGGCTATCGCATAGATTATGCAGACTGGAAACAGCACATTGTATCGAACGTTTTTGAGATTATTCAATTAGGTGACTTAAGGCATCATGGTTTCAATTGTTCGGATATCAGTTTAGCCACGAAATTGGATAGCTTAGATAACTCAGAGTTCGAAAAGGTTATGAGAGAAGTAGCTGACTTCTGGGGGATGCCTCACGCCAGACTAATCCCTAGACTTCGAACTAAAGAGCAGAAAGATTTTACTGCTATCGATTGGTTCAGAATTCCGAACTTAAATGTTGTTGGAGCTGATTATCAGGCTGGCTTTTAAATTGATCTTAACTGGGTTCACATAAAAAATAGGGAGGAAGATTATACGAAATAACATTTATAGATACATAAAATTGATAGAGAGCTAGCAATTAGCTCATTAAAAATAATCGCAAAATTCTGTTGAGAACTAGCGTGAAGATGTTAAGCAACAAAACAATTGGAGGTGATTTTTTGGCCGGATGATGGCTAAGGGATTCGTTTGCCTCCAATAAATGAAATTAGCTTTATTCGAGGAATAATATATGACCAACAAACATACCAATAATATTCTATCAGGTGCGTTCAAGTACGTGATTAATGTGAGTGACTGTCTTGCAAGCTTTGGCCAGAATCAGTTAGCACAAATCTTTAAGCTCAATGCTCAAAATTTAAGTGACCCTCAATTCAATCAGCAAAATGAATCATTTTTTGTAGAGCTTACACCAACTCAAAAATACGCAACGATTATGGCGCTCGATTCCGTCAATAAAACCTTTTCATTTTTGGATTTCTCGAAAGAAGATCTAATTCAGATTAGAGCAATAACCCACTTTGGAACAATCATTGGAGAGAGTCTAAGTAATAGATTATCGGAGGGTCGTTTATGAAAGTAATTAACGATACTGAAAACTTAGTTTACGACTCTGGGCATTTGATGTGCCGAATTATCTTTAACACAGCCGTTGGTCAAGATTATGCGTTTGTGTCTTTTATGGATGTAGGGTTTGACCATTGCAGACTTAAAAAACCGATAAGGAAAAGGTATTGGGGGCCATGGGATCACGACGACCCTGAAGGTTCACTTAAGTTAATTATGGACTGGGGTGGTAAATGGGACGAGCTAACAAAACAAAAATAGAGGAGGAGAAAATCATGGTAAATGATGAAAGAAGTAGATTGTTTGATGATGCTGTAGAAATGTTTTTGGCTATTGCCGAATTTATAAGTAGCTCAGATGAATACGACGAGCGTCTTGTAAGTTCTGCGATTCAATACTCTGCTGCGAGAGTTAACGCATTAGAAGCTAGTAGTAATTGTGATTGTTTAGCCTATAGAAAGGCTGATGCGACTAAGGGATACACAAGTGTATACAAATCAATGTTTGAAACGCATGTAGATATCATTATTGAGAACAGCAGTCGCTAATTGGAATAACCAAGAAAGTAAAGGAGGTGTATATCGACTTGGTGTAACTTTTAAATGAGTAAGAAATTGGTGGGTACTGCCACCACCAAATAATAATCGCAACATTCTCAAGAGAACGAGCGTGAGAAATTTAGTTAAGAAAATAATTGGAGGTGATTTTTTGGCCGGATGATGGCTAAGGGATTCGTTTGCCTCCAATAAAGCATAAATATTTATATGAGGTCTAGTAAATGAATCAATATACAGTAATACAAGAAAATATAATTAATGAGTGTGTTCAAGTTGTTAGAACATATGAACCCGATGCAGATCTACCTCGTGTAGTAGATATTCTTATCGCATCCACTGCGGCTGCTTCAAGCAAGTTCCTAGAAACTGTACAAAAGACTGACAAAGCTAGAGCACATAGGCAACTTGTGAATGTCTATGACAAAACAATAAAGCACTTCTCCAGAACATTAAATCCTCTTCTTTTATCTGAAGAGGGGGAAGAAATGTTCAATGCCGAAGTCGTCAAACTCAATAGCGAACCGACATCCAGATTGCTGGTGAAAATGAGGGAACACTTCGAATATTCTGGTGATGAAGATACTTTTAATGCGATTGCCATGCTAGTCGTGAAACGAGAAGTTGCCAATATACATACCGTAATTTCCCTTAATCCCATAGATAGCGAGCAAGAAGCCATTTTCCTGAAAACCCCCTGTGTCAGGATAGTTGTCGCCTCTGTTAATTTTTAATAATTGAATAGGAGGCGGTAAGAGA
>NZ_LWEY01001335.1:0-1242 GCF_001634935.1 Oleiphilus sp. HI0043
TCACGATATTCAAGGTTGTGACCAAGTCATATCTAAAATCGCCGCAGTACTGAATAAGCTGAGTACCGCAGCAATTAGTCAATAATTTAGCCAGCAAACATAACAACCGCTTCGCCTTCGATCACGGTTTCTCCCTGATCGTTTACACAGAGGGTGCTAAGCGTAATGATGGGCTTATCATTACGTATGTTGATAATCTCTACTGTTGCAGTGACTTCCTGATTAATAAATATTGGTTTCTTGAATTTTAAGTCCTGCCCCAAGTAAATGGTACCTTCTCCGGGCAGGTGTTTTCCTAACAAACCAGAAAAAAGGCTTGAAACAAGCATCCCGTGGACTATTTGTTTACCAAATGGTGTCTTGGCTGCATAGTCGGCGTCAAGGTGGACCGGGTTGAAGTCAAGTGATAACTCTGCAAAAGCATTTACTTCTGCTTCAGAAAAACGTTTGCTGATACTTGCGCTTTGGCCAAGACTAACTTTCGACATACTTGTTTTATTCCCTTAATGCTTGTTGTGAGTGATGAGCCGGTAGTGACTAGCTCGATATTAGTTTGTCTACATTAAAAAAAGGTGACACTGATAGACGTCAAGCCAAGGGTATTTAGCCAATAATATTTTCTTTGAATTGTCGTTGGATTTCTTCGACTAGCTCGCGATTTTTAATTAGTGCATCAACGCATTCCCTATCCAGCTTAGTGCCAGCCATGGCGTCAATTTTTGCGAAAGCATCATCGTTTGACCAAGCTTTTTTATAAGGTCTCTCACTGGTTAGTGCGTCAAAGACATCGGCTACTGCGACAATTCTTGCCTCGATAGGGATATCTTGGGCAACTAGCCCATCAGGGTAGCCGGAACCGTCGTAGGCTTCGTGATGGTGGTGGGCGATATTTTTCAGAATGTCGATGTAGTTGAGGCTATCTAGGCTGAAGTTTTCTAACAGCGTATCGATTAGCTCCTTGCCTTTCTCTGCGTGAGATTTCATGATCTCGAATTCTTGATCATCTAACTTTCCTGGCTTTAAGAGTACAGAGTCGGGAATACTAATCTTGCCAATATCATGCAAAGGTGAGAACAGGAAAATATGCTCGACAAACTGGTCGTCAAAACCATATTTATGCGCCAGCTCGTCAGCGATTAGTCTTGAAAATCGGGACATTCGGTCGATGTGCATTGCTGTTTCAGGGTCACGATGGTGAGTGAAATTCATGGCGCTTCTGACAGTTGCTTGTAAGGTACCTAC
>NZ_LWEY01001336.1:0-1781 GCF_001634935.1 Oleiphilus sp. HI0043
TTGTTTCTGAAATATGAAAAACGGTACTGCCATTGTCTGCAAAAAAGAAGCTGTTAGAAGAATTGATTGAACCGGTCATTGAAGGGCTGGGTTACGAGTGTTGGGGTATTGAATATATGTCCCAGGGTAAGCACTCTGTGTTGCGTGTGTTTATTGAAAGCGCACAAACCGAAGAAAAACAAGAAACTGAAGTCCCTGGTGAAGTAGATGAAAATATCACTGAGGAACAGGCCAGGGAAAGCGGCATAGAGCTCAAAGATTGTGAGCTGGTGAGCCGTCAGTTGAGTGGTGTAATGGATGTAGAAGATCCGATAAACGGAGAGTATACCTTGGAGGTTTCTTCGCCAGGCATGGATCGTCCATTATATAAGCTAAATCACTATGAACGGTTTCAGGGGCACCAAGTTGCCTTGAAATTACGCATGGCCTATGAAGGTCGTCGCAAGTACAGTGGTTTACTAAAAGGATTGGAAGGAAATGATATTGTTCTTCAGGTTGGTGAAGAAGAATTTTTATTTCCTATTGAAGCGATTGAAAAAGCGAACGTAGTGCCGCAGTTTGATTGAATTTGAAGATTGGAGCGAATGACGCGATGAATAAAGAAATTTTGCTAGTTGTTGAAGCAGTTTCAAATGAAAAGGGTGTTGAAAAAGATATTATTTTTGAAGCGATTGAACTGGCTTTAGCGGCAGCAACCAAAAAACGTTACGAAGACGAAGAAGACGCCAATATTGAAGTTAAGATCGACCGTAAGACTGGTGATCACGAAACCTTCAGGCATTGGACTATCGTTGATAATGAAGCTGTTCCAGGTTTGGGTACCGAGTTGACAATGCAGGAAGCAGAGGAAATAGATACATCTCTGCAACCAGGCGATATTCATACCGAACAGGTTGAATCAATTTCATTCGGTCGAATTGGTGCTCAGGCAGCAAAGCAGATTATTGTCCAGAAAGTTCGCGAAGCAGAGCGAGAGAAGATTGTCGATAGTTATCGCGATCGCGTCGGTGAACTTGTTTCAGGTACCGTGAAGAAAGTAACACGAGATAATGTGATTGTTGATCTAGGTAACAATGCTGAGGCATTACTTCCTCGTGAGAATCTGATCGCTCGTGAAGTTTTCCGAATGGGCGACCGTGTTAGGGCGCTTCTAGAAGAAATTCGAGTTGAAGTTCGTGGCCCTCAACTTATTCTGAGCCGTTCAGCGCCAGGTATGTTGATCGAGTTGTTTAAAATTGAAGTGCCTGAGATTTCAGAAGAAGTTATCGAGATTCGTGCCGCGGCGCGTGATCCAGGTTCTCGAGCTAAAATCGCTGTAAAAACTAATGATAAGCGAATTGATCCGGTTGGTGCTTGTGTTGGTATGCGTGGAGCACGAGTTCAGGCCGTCTCAGGTGAGTTAGGTAATGAGCGTGTCGATATCATCGTCTGGGATGATAACCCGGCTCAGCTAGTGGTTAACGCCATGGCGCCTGCCGAGGTTGCTTCTATCGTAGTAGACGAAGAAACAAATTCCATGAACGTTGCGGTATCTGAAGATAACTTGGCTATGGCAATCGGTCGAGCAGGGCAAAATGTTCGTCTGGCTGGTGAATTGACCGGCTGGGAATTGAACGTTATGTCTGAAGAAGATGCAGGTAAGCAGCAGGAAGAAGAGGTTGGCAAGTATGTTGACTTGTTTATCGAAACGCTTGATGTAGATGAAGACTTGGCGACTGAGTTGGTAAATGAGGGCTTTACTTCACTAGAAGAAGTCGCCTATGTACCGATTGAGGAAATGT
>NZ_LWEY01001337.1:0-1173 GCF_001634935.1 Oleiphilus sp. HI0043
AATATGCCTGGCTTCGCGTACTCGCAGGCAACCGAATCCCCATTATGGTAGTGGGCGATGATGACCAATCTATATACGGCTGGCGTGGCGCGAAGATAGAGAACATTCAACAGTTCCAAAACGACTTTGCCCAGCCTTTAGTTATTAAGCTGGAACAAAACTATCGATCGACCTGCACTATCCTGAACGCGGCCAATGCTTTGATCTCAAACAATAGCGGACGTTTAGGAAAAGAGCTATGGACTGATGGCAGTGAAGGTGAACCGATAGACCTTTATGCCGCGTTCAACGAACAAGACGAAGGCAACTATATTGCTGACCGCATCAATGCTTGGGTGAACCAAGGCCAGCTACGTTCACAATGCGCTATTCTCTACCGCTCCAATGCACAGTCGCGTGTCATTGAAGAATTTTTAATTCGCCAGGCTGTCCCTTATCGAATTTATGGCGGCCTACGCTTCTACGATCGTCAAGAGATTCGTAATGCCCTCGCCTACTTACGTTTGGTTTATTATCGACACGATGATGCCGCCTTCGAACGAGTGGTAAACGTACCAACTCGTGGTGTTGGCAATAAGACCCTTAGCGATATTCGTGAACACGCTCGAGATCAGGGAGTGTCTCTCTGGCAGGCCTGCGTCGAACGTTTGCAGCTAGGCCTGATTAAAGGCAAGGCCAATGGCTCTCTGAATGCCTTTATCGATATGATAGATGAACTTAGTGCAGAACAAGACGAGCTAAACTTATTCCAACTCACCGAAAGAGCTATCGGGCAATCGCAGCTTAAAGAGTTTCATGCGAAAGAAAAGGGTGAAAAAGGCCAGGCCCGCATTGAAAACCTCAATGAGCTTTTATCGGCAACCAAAGATTTCGAAGCTGAAGATGACGAGCTAAGCCCATTAGCTAGCTTTATTGCCCAGGCAGCCTTGGATGCAGGCGAGCAACAAGCCGAAGAACATCAGGACTGCGTGCAACTAATGACGCTTCACTCTGCAAAAGGCCTGGAGTTCCCTTTCGTGATTCTGGCAGGGATGGAAGAAGGTCTATTCCCGCACCAGATGTCAATGGAAGAGCCTGGAAGGTTAGAAGAAGAACGCCGACTCTGTTATGTCGGAGTCACTCGCGCAATGGAGAAGCTAGTGCTCACCTATGCCGAGTCACGACGCCTGTATG
>NZ_LWEY01001338.1:0-1291 GCF_001634935.1 Oleiphilus sp. HI0043
TTCATCAGATAAACTAATGTGTATAGTCTCTGCACCCATTTCTTCCATTTTTAATTTTGCTTTTTGGTGCAAGACAGCAACAGGTTGCCCGCTCACCGAATGCGCGAGCTCTATATCATGCCAGGTAATACCCTGAGAGACCCCAGTACCCAAAGCCTTTGATACAGCTTCTTTGACAGCAAAACGCTTAGCTAAGAAGTTGTCTGGACGATTCGATTCAAGAAAGGAGTCAAACTCGTTGGGGGATAATATCCGCTTTGCAAAGCGCTCTCCATAACGCTCGAGGGATCTGGCAATTCTCTGGATTTCAACCAGGTCATTGCCAATACCTTTAACAGTCATAATTCACTATTAGCTCGTAGATTGTATTAAGGCATTCATTTCACGAACCGCATCCTTTATGCCAACAAACAAAGCCCTAGCAATGATACTATGCCCTATATTGAGTTCGTTAATACCGGGTATGGCCGCTATCGCATGCGTATTATGATAGTGCAAACCGTGCCCTGCATTAACAATCAGGCCATGAGACAAGGCCAAGTTCAAACCACTACGAATCCTTCCTAACTCTGCTTGCAATTCAAGCGGATCCTTACACTCGGCATAATGCCCTGTGTGAATCTCAATGGCTTGAGCACCGCAACGAACAGCCGCTTCAATTTGCGCAGGCTCAGGATCGATAAACAGAGAAACTTCTGAACCAATCTCACTCAAGCGAGCGCAGGCATCCTTAATACGATCTTCCTGCGCAATGACATCCAAGCCACCCTCAGTAGTCAGCTCCTCTCTTTTCTCAGGCACCAAACAACAATGTTCAGGCTTAACCTTCTCGGCAAGCCCTAGCATATTTTCGGTTACTGCCATTTCAAGATTCATTCGAGTTTGCAAGGTTTCCTTCATCACCAGTACATCTCGCTCTTGAATATGGCGTCGATCTTCACGCGGATGAATTGTAATACCATCTGCTCCAGCCTCTTCAGCCAGTAAAGCAGCTTGAACAGGGTCAGGGTAACGTGTGCCACGAGCCTCTCTCAAGGTTGCCACGTGATCAACGTTCACGCCTAATAAAACTCTGCCATTAGGATTTTCCATCAAATTTACCCCTTAAACTTTATCGGACGAAATAACTCTCGACTTTTTATCACCTGACCACCCAAAGCATCATCAACCAGATAGCGCATCAACTGCTTGGCCTTTAAGTACTCTTCCTTTTGCCAGGTAGAGCCATTAACAATATCTAAAGTACTGATAAGCGATATTGCTTTTCCACTTATAATAAACACACTTCCTA
>NZ_LWEY01001339.1:0-867 GCF_001634935.1 Oleiphilus sp. HI0043
AGCTGAAAGTCAGAAGATGATTGACCAGGGTTTGCCATTACCAGCGTATGAGTTGGTGCTTAAGGCTTCCCACACATTTAACATGCTGGATGCCCGCCATGCGATCTCGGTCACTGAACGTCAGCGCTATATACTGCGTGTTCGAGGCTTGGCACGATCCGTTGCCCAGGCATATTTTGATAGTCGTAAAGAATTAGGCTTCCCTCTGGCTCCTGAAGGGATTCGTGAAGAAGTCCTTGCCAGCTTAGAAAACGCTGGTTCAAAGTCGGACAAAGGAGGCAAGAAATAATGTCTACGCAAGATTTTCTCGTTGAAATCGGGACTGAAGAACTTCCACCGAAAGCACTGAAGAAGCTCTCGGACTCCTTTACCAGTGGTATCGAAGCAGGCTTAAAAGATGCGGCTTTGAACTATGCTGAGGTAAAGGCTTTCGCTAGCCCCAGACGTTTAGCTGTTCGAGTTAAAGGTTTGGACGTGCAGCAAGCTGATAAGTCAGTTGAAAAGAAAGGCCCGTCAAAGAAAGCCGCTTATGATGCTGAAGGGAATCCTTCTCGCGCCTTGACTGGTTTTACCGGCTCGTTAGGTATTAAGCCTGAAGACCTAGAAGAAATGGAAACGCCGAAAGGAACATGGTTAGTTTACCGCTCGCTAGAGAAAGGTCAGGAAACCAAATCTTTGTTGAATGACATTGTTGCCCAGTCATTGAACAAGTTGCCTATTCCTAAGCGTATGCGTTGGGGAGCTCAAAAGGTTGAGTTCGTTCGACCGCTGCAGTGGGTATTGATGATTTTCGGTGATGAGGTTGTAGAAGGCAGTATTCTGGATATTCCAGCTGGTCGAAAGACTCGCGGTCACCGCTTCCATAGT
>NZ_LWEY01001340.1:0-1647 GCF_001634935.1 Oleiphilus sp. HI0043
TTCAACTGGCTACTCATCGCTTTTGCTTTCTTTATCGTTGCTGTTTGGCCAAATATCATTACCGTCATAGTGGCTTTATTCATTCTAGGAGGACGGCAACTCGGTCTTGGTATACTTCTGCATGAATGCTCTCACCGCTCATTCTTTTCCACCCAAAAGCAGAATGACCTGGTTGGCCATTGGTTGGCAGGTATTCCGGTACTTGTGCCTATCGACTTCTACCGTCCTTATCACTTTACTCACCACACTAAAACCGGAACCGACGAAGACCCCGATGTTGGTAACATTGCTCAATACCCGGTTAGCAAAGATAGCTTTAAGCGCAAGATCATTCGTGACTTTCTTGGTTTATCTGGGCTCAAGGCAACATCAGCTTTGTTATTTTATGTACTTCCAGGGCGTGCTGGAAATGCCGTTTCCTTGNGTGTAAACAGCGATAAGATCGGAACAGATGCTGGCTGGAAAATGGGACTTAGAAACTACCTTCACGTCGTCAGTTTCCACCTTATATTTTTTAGTATCTTGGCGGCGAGCGGACATGCCAGCCTCTATGCTTTATGGTGGATTGCCTATATTTTTACTCATCCCTTCATCATTCGAGTTCGTCAAATCGCCGAGCACGGCGCCATGCCAGCACTTGCCTCAGAGGATGTTCGCCACACGACACGTACAACCATCGCCAACTGGTGGGAGCGTTTACTGTTTGCACCGAATTATGTGAACTATCACTGCGAACATCATTTGCTCCCAACCGTTCCCAGCTATCGACTATCTGAAATGCATCGCATTCTTAAGCTACGTGGATTTTATAAGAGTAATGAAGAGGCGTTGGTGGAAAAGGGTTATCCAGAGATTATTCGATTAGCTTCTGCTGGATGAAAAACACTTCGCAGCATAGATGTATGCACAGCCTTCCTCGGCTCGCAAGCGGGCAAGCACAGGGTTAATCCAGCGAGGGATGAAACCCTCTGCCAACGCTGGATTTATCCCAATTTAAACTTTTCGATGTGCTGTTTAAGTTGAGCGGCTAGCTCACCAAGCTGTGCACTGGAATTGGCAAAGTTATGGGAGTCAGTAGCAATTTGTTCTGACAGCTCAGAAATCTCATTAATACTTCGGCTAACGCTTTCTGTCACCTCTGCTTGCTCTGCTGCGCTCGTCGCTATTTGCGCATTCATATCACTGATCGTGTGAGCACTTCGGGTGATTGCTTGCAAGGAATTATCAGCGTCTCGAGCTTTTTCCACGCTGTCTTTAGCCATTTCTTGGCCTAAAGCTATTGACTCAGTTGCACCTTCGGTACCCGCCTGTAGCTGCTGAACCAAGTGCTGAATTTCTTCAGTCGATTTCTGTGTCTGACTCGCCAAGGTACGCACTTCATCTGCAACGACGGCAAAGCCGCGACCACTATCTCCTGCACGAGCCGACTCGATGGAGGCATTCAAGGCTAGTAAGTTTGTTTGATCAGCGATGCCTCGAATAAAATCTAACACGGTACTTATGTTGTGCGTATCCTGTTCAACACGCTGTATGGTCTCGGCTGTATGTTCGACACCTTCAGCTAGCTGATCAATCACCGATACCGCAACATTAACAACTTGGGACCCGGATTCGGCCTCGGAGTTCGCTTCTTTCGCTGCTTCCGCT
>NZ_LWEY01001341.1:0-1608 GCF_001634935.1 Oleiphilus sp. HI0043
CTAAACGCTCCTAGAAAAAAATTCCCATCTTACAGATGTGCCACTTAATGCCTTCAACTATTGAAATTGACTATTAATTCAAGACACTTCCAAGCACGCTAAAAAGAAAATAATTACGTGATTTTGTTACAAGGAAGTTTCATCTGTATGTATAATTGTTCGATTAGGTTTACGTGATCAAACGATCTATGTCGCCTGGCAGTAGTCACACTAATACATATTAATTTACAATTAGTGTAGCCCGAAAAATTGAAAGTTCCTGTTTTTTACCTCTTTTTTAGTTGAGATTTTTATGTCCTCTTCCGATTCAATTAATGACTTTGAAACTTCACTACAAGCTCTCGAAGAAATCGTCAATAAAATGGAGCAAGGACAGCTATCTTTGGAACAATCTCTTGACGCTTTTGAACAAGGCGTCAAGCTAAGCAAAGACTGCCAAAACACCTTGAAGAGCGCTCAACAACGCGTATCTGTATTAACTCAAAGCGACAATGGCTTTGAGTTAAATGCGCTCCAAGAGCAAAGCAATACTGACGCCTAGCCCAAGACCCGATCAATACAAGACTTCTTACCGTGAACGATAATTCAAGTAGTATCCCAAGCTTTCTGAGAGAATATCAGTCTCAAATTAATACAGCACTTAAGGTGCGCCTGGATCAGTTTTGCGCGCCAAACTCTCACTTGGGCGAAGCGATCCGATATAGCACCTTAATGGGAGGCAAGCGCATTCGACCCATTTTAGCCTTAGCGACAGCCAACTGCTTTGCAGTTCAGGCAGAGCAGGCAATGGATGCAGCCTGTGCAATTGAATTTATTCACGCCTACTCTCTTATCCACGACGACCTACCCGCGATGGACGATGATGACTTGAGGAGAGGTCAGGCCACCTGCCATAAAGCGTTTGATGAAGCCACGGCTATTCTGGCAGGTGATGCCTTACAAGCAATGGCCTTTGAATTACTCAGCCAAGCCAAACACTTTGGTCTCGAAAGCCAGATCAAAATGATCCAGCTGCTGACAAAAGCAAGTGGTGCCAGAGGAATGGTGCTAGGGCAAGCAATCGATTTTAACTCTGTCGGGCAAACCTTGTCTCTGAGCCAGCTTGAAAACATGCATCGACATAAAACTGGTGCCCTGATTGAAGCCTCTGTACAAATAGGCGCGCTAAGCAGCCCGTCAGGCGTGACGAAACAAGAATATGAAGCGCTAACCAACTACGCACAGGCTATTGGCTTAGCTTTCCAGGTTCAAGACGACATTCTGGATATTATCAGTGACACCCAAACACTTGGAAAAACCCAAGGTGCTGACATCGCGCTAAACAAACCGACCTATCCTGCCCAGCTTGGTTTAGAGGGCGCTAAAGAAAAACTTATAGCGCTACACCAAGAGTCTATCAACGCGCTGAGTAATCTCGGCGACAAAAATGTTCAGCAACTTACAGCGATTAGTGACTATATTATTTCCAGAATAAAGTAAGAGGTGTAACGTCGATTAAGTCGTAAAAACTGCACTCCTCCCTTTAAGGTTTCTGTTATACTTCGACCCTTACTATCTATCTGTAATTTATAGCCAATGCATACAACTTTTCCGATCTTTCAAGAAATT
>NZ_LWEY01001342.1:0-1448 GCF_001634935.1 Oleiphilus sp. HI0043
AGTCGAAACGTTTAGGTGTTAAGCGATTCGGTGGAGAAGTAGTTAAAGCAGGCAACATTATTGTGCGTCAACGTGGTACACGTTTCCACGCAGGCGATAATGTTGGTTGTGGTAAGGATCATACATTGTTTGCAACATCTGGTGGTGTTGTGAAGTTTGTAACAAAAGGTCCTTTGAACCGCAAATATGTGACGGTTGAAGCTGCGGAGTAAGCAGTCGTTACGGATTTGGAAAAGGCTCCGCTGTGCGGAGCTTTTTTTTTGCAATTTATTTGCTGATCGACTTTATTTTCCTTATAGGGTCAAATGTTGGTCGTTGGGTACTAATCTAAGGGGTGTGCAATGAAGTTTGTTGATGAAGCGACAATTGGAGTAGAGGCTGGTAAAGGTGGTAACGGTTGCTTGAGCTTTCGTCGAGAGAAGTACATTCCGAAGGGTGGGCCTGATGGTGGAGATGGCGGAGACGGCGGTTCAGTTATTCTGGTGGCAAGTGAGTCGCTGAATACTTTGGTCGATTATCGTTATGTCAGGCATTATCGCGCTCAATCTGGTGAGCAGGGTGCCGGGCGTAATTGTACTGGAGCAAAGGGTGAGAGTTTGTTTCTTCAGGTTCCGGTAGGGACTTCAGTTATCGACACGGACACTGAAGAAGTGCTAGGGGATTTGACTGAGATCGGGCAAGAGCTCATCGTGGCGCAAGGTGGCTTTCATGGTTTGGGTAACACTCGTTTCAAATCCAGTGTGAATAGAGCGCCCCGTCAGACAACTAAAGGGAGTGAAGGTGAGTCACGTAGCCTGCGTTTGGAGTTGAAGGTGTTGGCGGATGTAGGTTTGCTTGGTATGCCTAATGCAGGTAAGTCTACGCTGATTCGTTCAATTTCTGCAGCTAAGCCTAAAGTGGCTAATTACCCCTTCACAACGTTAGTACCTAATTTGGGTGTAGTGCGTGTTGAAGAGCATAAGAGTTTTGTGGTTGCTGATATTCCAGGCTTGATTGAGGGTGCTGCAGAAGGAGCGGGCCTTGGTGTTCGTTTTCTGAAGCATTTGGTAAGAACTCGTCTGTTGCTTCATGTTGTTGATATGGCGCCTTACGATGGCTCAGATCCGGCTCAGGTGGTGCAGGCGATAGCGGCTGAGTTGGAAAAGTTTAGCCCTACCTTGGCTTCCCGGGATCGCTGGCTGGTTCTGAATAAGCTTGATTTATTGCCAGAAGAAGATCGTAAGGCTATATGCGAGAAATTAGTAGAAGCGTTAAATTGGACGGGGCCCGTTTATCAGGTGTCGGCAATTAAGTCTGCTGGTCTAGCGAACTTGTGTCGGGATATCATGACATGGATTGATGAGAAGAATGCGGCTGAGGCAGCTGATGAAGCCTTAGCTGAGCAGGAGCAATTGATTAAGGATAAGATGCATCAGGAAGCTAGAGATAATCTAGAGGCTCTGAAGGCG
>NZ_LWEY01001343.1:0-1468 GCF_001634935.1 Oleiphilus sp. HI0043
TCAGCGTCAATGACGTTGAACATGGAGAAATATTTACTAGGGTCATCCAAATCACGTCCGTCATTCGGTAATGGAATTTCATATTCACCGTTACAGAATATATATTTGGTATGAGGTACTTTCTGAACCCTTAAACCATGGATCGCCTGTACATTTGGAACGTCGATCATCTTATCGGCTTTCATAATGTCGCAGCGGATACGTGCTACACGAGTATTTGCTTTATCGTTGATGAAAACATACTTACCGTCATAGCGGCCATCTTGCATACTCATATGAGGGTGATGTGCATCACCGTTAAAGTACTTGGCAGATTCACCCATGACTGCTTTACTTTCGTTGGTCTGACCCCAGCCAGTCGCGCTTTCATGGTTGAATACCGGAATACGCATTAGCTCACGCATTGAAGGTAGGCCAAGTATGCGAACTTCACCTGAGTGACCTCCACTCCAAAAGCCGTAATATTCGTCGAGCTCACCTGGCCCTACATGGGCGCTAGCAGCCATTTTCTCGGCCGTTTTTGCCTGAGCAAGTTCTGAAAACATGGATGCGGTAAGTGTTGACGCAGCAACACCTGCACCACCGACTAAAGTGGTTGCACCAATAAATTTACGACGGCTCATGCCTTCTTTTTCAGGACTATCATCGACGTGGCGGTCGACAGGGTTTTCCTTATTTATGTCGGTCATAATGATCTCCAAGTTGTTCCTGGTTGTGATAGAGAACTTCTTACTTCGTTGTTTGTACTGCTAATTCTTTAATTGCTTTTATTGTGTGTTTTTCTTTTGTATTCGAATCTTATGAGCCTCCTTGGTTGACAATACGAACCGGCTCGACAGGCGCTTCTTTCGTTGCTTTGCGGTATTTTTTGGCAAGTGGTGGGCATTTCTCTTTACTGTGATAAGTCATCTGACAATCGAGGCAGTAGTGGCATTCGCGCATATTAATCTCACCAGTAGGAGCAATCGCTCCGATCTCACACTCTTGGGCACAAAGCTGGCAGGGCTTGCCGCATTCTTTTCGGCGTTTTAGCCAGTCGAAGAGGCGAGCGAAAGAAGGAATAGCAATGGCTGCACCCATTGGGCAGACGTAGCGGCAATAGAACTTACGATTAAATATTGACGTAACCAGAAGCCCGGCCGCGTAAAGAATGAAGGGCCAATCGCGATCGAAGCGCAGCAGGAAAGTTGTTTTGAAAGGCTCCACTTCGGCATAGGTTTCTGCGACAGCCAGGGACTCCAGTGATAAGCCAAACAAAGCTAGCAAAATTAGGTATTTAATCGCCCATAAACGCTCATGAATAACAAAAGGAATATGTAGCTGAGGAATGCGTAGCTTCATCGCGATTTCGCCTATCAGCTCTTGCAAGGCACCGAAGGGGCACAACCAGCCGCAGTAAACACCTCGGCCCCACATTAAGACTGTGGCAGCGACAAAAACCCAAAGTACAAAAATAATCGGGTCGAGG
>NZ_LWEY01001344.1:0-959 GCF_001634935.1 Oleiphilus sp. HI0043
GGTCAGGTTTCTCAATCAATACTGATGACGGTAACCTTAATTTCGATAAGGGTGATGCCTATTCGCAGATCGTCAAGGGTACCAGTGACTTTTTAGCCACTTATGAAGACTGGGGTGTATTTGCTCGTGCAAAGTATTGGTATGACTTTGAGCTAAAAGATGGTGACAGGGATACCGACGTCAATGGTTATCAGCGTCAGTTGAGTAAGAATGGTAAAGCGAACGCGTCTGGCGGAGAAATTTTAGACGCGTATATCTGGCGAGATTTCTGGTTTGGTGATACACCTCTTAACCTTCGTCTAGGTAAGCAGGTAGTCAGCTGGGGTGAGAGTACCTTTATTTTTAACGGTATTAACGTTATTAACCCAGTAGATATTGGTGCAATTCGAGCGCCTGGCGCAGAAATCAAAGAAGCTTTGATTCCTGTAAACATGCTTTATGGTTCACTTGGCTTAACGGATGATATTACGATTGAAGCGTTTATTCAGCTAGAGTATGAGCCTTCGCGAATTGATGATTGCGGAACCTACTTCTCTACAAATGATTATGTAGCCGATGGTTGCGGCCCTGTTTGGGGTGCTAACTTCATGACTGAAGAGTGGAACCAGGGTGGACAAACCGGCTTGCAGAGAATGTATGATGACAAGCCCGATGATACTGATCAGTTTGGTATTGCTTTACGCTGGTTTGCTGCAGATTTGAATGAAACAGAGTTTGGTTTCTACTTCTTGCAATACCATAGTCGCTTACCAATTGTTGGTGGTAGAGTCGGTACCGACGTTGATAGCGACGGTGCGATAGATAGTGATGAACAGTTTTCGACTGCTGAGTATCAAATTCAGTACCCTGAACAGATTCAAATGGTAGGTCTCAGCTTTAACACGACTGGGCCTGGTGGTATTTCATTAGGTGGTGAGTATAGCTTCAAGCATGATATGCCTTTGCAGTTCAACTCTCCA
>NZ_LWEY01001345.1:0-44587 GCF_001634935.1 Oleiphilus sp. HI0043
GAAGAAGATGACTTCTTTAACCTGATCTGGTTTAACAATCGTGCTATGTCTTTGTTTCCTATCAGTCAGCAAGCTTCTGCTCGTAACTTATCAATCGCAAGACACAAAGTGAATCAGCTCAATGCGAATGGTGGTACTAACATGCTACCAGCCTTGAATATCGCGCTTCAAAGTTCTGAGGAATCTCTGTCGACACTTCGGCAAGTTGTCTTTATCACCGACGGTGCTGTCAGCAACGAAGCGGAACTGTTTACCATGATCCGGCAAGAGCTTGGCCATAGTCGTTTGTTTACGGTGGGTATAGGGTCTGCCCCGAACAGCTACTTTATGCGCAAGGCAGCACAGGCCGGTCGTGGTTCTTTTACTTACATTTCTCAGCCAGAGAGTGTTGAAGATCGGATAAGCGAGTTATTTACTCGCCTGGCAGCACCCGCCCTAAGTGATGTGTCGATAGACTTCCAGGGTTATGAGGTCGAGATGCTTCCGAGCCCCTTACCCGATGTCTACGCAGGTGAGCCTTTGTATGCAGCATTTAGAGCAGAGCATATGCCTGAATATGCGACGCTGTCCGGGAAAATTGCCGGACGCGATGTCTATATGCGGCTATCGCTACAGAGGCAGTTTTTAGAGGCTGATATAGCGGATGCTAGACAAAAAGGTATCGCCATCGAGTGGGCGCGAAGAAAGATTGAGCATTTACTAACGCTCTATCGTGAGTCTGAACCTGAGCATAAAGCGCTCTTGCAGAAAGAGATGACTGACTTGGCACTTGAGCATCGTCTGGTGAGTAAGTTTACCAGTCTGGTTGCTGTAGATGTTACTCCACAAAGGTCAGGTGTGGCGATGGAACATCAAAAGATTCCCGCTAATCTTCCAGAAGGCTGGGCACAGGGCAAGCTTGCGGGGCTTAACAGGGCGCAAACGCTACGACTCGCGCAGACCTCTAGTGGTCTTTGGTTTCAGCTTTATGTCGGCTTGGTGGCGCTTTTGTTGGTGACGGTGTTGTTATATCTATCGAAAGGCATGACTAAGCGAAAAGGGAAGGCGCTATGCTAAAGAAATCTTTACTGTTTGTATTGCTAATCGCCCTATCGCTCACGGCAATTGTTCAGCTTGGTAGTGGTGCCAAAATAGCGGCTAAAGCCTGGTTAAGTCAGTATTTGATCGAACAGGCTTGGTCGCGAACTTTGCTAGGCGAAGAGCGAGTTCGCCCCTGGCCCTGGGCTGACACCTGGCCGGTTGCAGAGCTAAGTGTGCCCAGCCTTGGTGTTCAACAAGTCGTACTTCATGGTGATAGCGGGCGAGTATTAGCGTTTGGGCCGGGTATGAATGATTATGTCGATGGTGGCCTGGGTTTAGATTTTAGTATTTTGAGTGGCCATCGAGACACCCATTTCAGGTTTTTAAAAGATCTGAAGTTAAATGATGTGTTTGTGATTACAACTGCAGATGGCAAGCGCAGTGACTATCAAATTATTAATACGGAGGTGGTTAACCAGAATTGGTTACTCCCGGAATTGGAGCCATCGGTTGAGAATTTGATGATACTCGCGACTTGCTACCCGTTTGATACCTTAACAGCCGGGGCTGAAGAGCGGTTTTTAGTTTTTGCGATACCGCTTAAGAATAGGCCCGTTAGCTAGTGCCTCAAACGAATGGGAGCTTACTCCTTATCTTTGGATGTACACTCCGCCAAGCTGGCATCCATCTTACAGCGGATCTTTCTAAACAAGGTGAGGGCTTTGCGGTTATAAACGCCTTCTTCTCGTAGCGCAATGCGGCTTTTTCTAAAGAACTCGTTCCATTTGTCTTTGGTTTCTTGGGAAATATTGATCCAGTACTTTTTAGGAATGGTTTGCTCGCTTTCTACAATTTTTTTAATTTGAGCCGGGTACTTATTTGTCATCAGGTCACGAGATTTCTGACCAAAGCCCTCAGGTACTTTTTTCCAGCGAAGGATCAGTTGCATGGTTATTTGTAGCTTTGGCCAATTAATGATGCCTCCATTCGGCGCGAGGCCTTTGTACATCTCCATTGGTTCATATGCCAGGGCAGGTGCTCCGGTGACATCGACGGCGCGGTTGTTAAATTTTTGCAGGGCATTACGAATGCCAGATGCGACGGGTGTCATACCTATTCGAGTTGCGATATGTGCGGTCTCCGGGGCGTTATCGAGCACGGTAATACGCTTTCCTGACAGGTCTTTCGGGGCATGAATGTTCTTATCATTTACAAATAAGAATACAGCGCCAATGGGCGCAATACCGACGATTTCGTAATCCCCTTTGCGCATAATCTTTGCACCTCTCGGGCTGCTTATCGATTTAATAGCCATGCCTAGATGTTCATAGGTTGGCAGCGCGCCTAAAGCGTTTAGAGAGCCGGTAAAATCATTGTATTCACGTGCCCGAATGCCTGGCAGGTTGAGCATGTCGCATACGCCATTTTTGAATTCTTCTGAGGCGACCCGGTCATCGGTATAGAGCTTGAATGAAAGGTCAACACCCCAGCGAACCGCGTCAATCTTGTACTCTTTCATTTCTTTATGGATGGGGCCATCGTTGCCGACGAAGTCAAACACGCACATCGTTAGTGGTTTCAATTCATTGCTTTGCGTGACGGTCGCAAGGAATGTTGATGAGAGTAATAATACGAAGGAAAGCGGTGCATGGAAATAGCGCATAGAGCTCTAGCCTCTGTCGTTGTTATTTTACTACTGACTATCTTGCTTATAACTACTTTGTTTATAGCTGTTTTTTAATAACTATGAGCGTATCAGGCTTGCTAGAGGCGAGCCTTGCTTTAGATCAATTGAGCTTTATTGAGTGGACTGAAGACGGCTGGCTTGAATTGGGTTAACCTAAGCTTTCTACTTGAGCAAGTTGAGAGGCTAGTTATGGCATTCACCGAAATGTCTAATGAATCGGATGCACTGAAAAAACGCTACGAGCTTATCCTGACGTCTATTGGTGAAGGTGTTTACGGTCTTGATAAAAACGGTTTAACCACTTTCGTGAATCCAGCCGCCGAACGAATGACCGGGTGGCTGGAAGAAGACCTTATTGGCAAAATAGTTCATGAGTTTCATCATCATTCCCATGAAGATGGTCGTCATTACCCAGTGCATACTTGCCCTGTCTATCAAACAGTAAAAGACGGTGTTCAGCGTGAAGTCGATAATGAGGTTTTTTGGCGCAAAGACGGTTCGCAGTTTCCTGTAGAGTATATCGCAACAGCTATTGAGCATGAGGGTGAGATAGTCGGTGCTGTGATTGTGTTTAAGGATATCTCGGAACGGAAACGCTCAGAGCGGGAGTTAAAGTCTGCGCTGCGTCAGGTAGAAGAATTGAAGGAGCAATTACAGGCCGAGAATCGCTACCTGATGGATGAGATCCAGTCTCAGCATAACTACGCCAAGATGATTGGCCAGGGGCCTGCTCTTGATCAGATTCATACGCAGATCGAGCATGTTGCACCCACCGACTCGTCTGTATTAATTCAAGGGGAAAGCGGCACGGGTAAAGAGTTGATCGCGAGGTCTATTCACGGCGCTAGCCGTCGTCGAGACCGTCCTTTAGTAAAAGTTAACTGTGGTGCTATTGCGCCGAACCTGGTTGAAAGCGAGTTGTTTGGCCATGAAAAAGGGGCCTTTACTGGCGCAGTGAAACAGCGCATTGGCCGTTTTGAATTGGCTGATGGCGGTACAATTTTTCTTGATGAGGTGGGCGAGCTGCCTTTGGATATTCAAGTAAAATTGCTAAGGGTTCTCCAGGAGGGAGAGTTTGAACGCTTAGGCAGTAGTGAAACTTTGCATGTTGATGTTCGGGTTATCGCCGCGACCAATCGTAATATGGCTGATATGCTAGAGCAGGGTGAATTTCGTAATGACCTGTATTATCGGCTTAGCGTTTTTCCTATTCAGGCACCTAGTTTACGCCAGCGAAAAGAGGACATTCCTTTACTTGTAGAGCATATTCTGAATGCTCTGAATTTAAGGTTAGCAAAAAATTTCACGCATATTTCCCCAGCGGCCTTACAGCAGTTGTGTGATTATGATTGGCCTGGCAATATCAGAGAGCTTCAAAACGTCATCGAGCGGGCTGCGATTGTTTGTACGCCACCTATTCTTGATGTTGCCCCCATCCCTTCTGCACCTAAAAAACGAAGAAACTCCCATGCAGCCGTCTTGGTGACGCTTAAAGAGGCGGAAGCAAACCATATTAAAGAGGCGCTGAGACAGACTGGCGGTATGATAGCGGGAAAGCAAGGAGCTGCTGAATTGCTTGATTTGCCACCAAGTACCCTTCGTTCCAAGATGAAAAAGCTTGGTGTTAGTGCTTAAGGTTTAGTTTTTCTAAATTTAAATGTGGGCGCGATATATCGCTTTATGGCGAAATATCGTGTCTTAATGTCGTTTTTTAATCCTTCTTTTGAACACCTGTTCCTCTGTAAATTTTTAATAAAAACAAAGCTTTATTTGTTTTTTAGGTGCTTGGCCTAAGTGTTGCAATAGTTTTCTTAAATTGAACTATAAATTCTCTAAAGTGTTTTGATTGTCAGTAATTAATCAGCCTGAAGAGAGGCAAACAAAAGGTAGCTATATGACTTCAACTATCCCGGTTGTGGATGTCTCTGATAGTGAAGCGAAACAGAAAGATAAGACTGTCGAACATGAGCTTTATGCTTCGCGTGAAAAGATTTATGTTCGAAAGATCACCGGTTTTTTCCAAACAGTGCGTAAGCGTTCGCTTACCTTGCTGTTAGCAATGTACTTTGTTCTAGCTTGGGTAAATTATGATGGCAAACCGCTTATCTTGTTTGATTTGAGTGAGCGTAAATTTCATTTATTTGGTGCCGTCTTCTGGCCTCAGGACTTTACCTTACTGGCTTTTGCATTAATTATTTGCGCCTTTGGTCTGTTCTTTATTACCTCTCTTTTTGGTCGTGTTTGGTGTGGCTATAGTTGCCCGCAAACGGTTTGGTCATTTATGTTTATGTGGCTTGAGGATTTGTTTGAAGGAAGCCGAAACAAGCGAATCAAGTTGGATAAAAACAAGTGGGATCTTGAAAAACTGATTAAGAAAAGCGCTAAGCACTTAAGCTGGCTGGCATTAGCTTTTGCGACCGGGCTTACCTTTGTTGGTTATTTTTATCCGATTAGAGAATTGATTGCTGATGTTTTTACGCTGTCTGTTGTCAGCGGGTGGGCGATATTCTGGGTTGGCTTTTTTACGGTAGCAACCTACATCAATGCTGGTTGGATGCGTGAGCAAGTGTGTATCTATATGTGCCCTTATGCACGCTTTCAGTCCGTAATGTTTAATGAGAATACCATGATCGTCGGCTACGACAAGGCGCGCGGAGAACCGAGAGGCAAGCCTTCTCGGGCGCAGCCAAAGTCGAGCCTGGGAGCCTGTGTCGACTGCAGTTTATGTGTGCAGGTTTGCCCGACCGGTATCGATATTCGTGATGGTCTTCAGTATGAATGCATTGGCTGTGCCTTGTGTGTGGATGCTTGCGACAGTGTGATGAACAAGCTTAAGTATGAGACCGGGCTAATTCGCTACGCTTCTGAAAAAGAATTTGAACAAGGTGAGCGCCCGAAAATGATTGATAGCCGTTCAATAGGCTATGGTGTTCTGATGCTGGTGGTTGTTGGGGTGTTCTCATCCTTCCTGATCACTCGGCCTTTAGCTGAGCTTTCAGTGTTAAGGGATCGGGGTGCATTATATTACGAAAACGGTATGGGGATGATTGAGAATAACTACACCTTGAAACTGGTGAATAAGCTTGAGACGCCAGTGAGCTACCGCCTGTCAGTTGAAGGTGATATCGCGCTGAATATGTCAGTGAACACAGTGGAAGCGGGGCCAGGAGAGTTAAAGGAAGTGCCTGTAACTGTTGAAGTATCACCCGATGTAATTAAGACGGCTAACAATGCCATCACTTTTAAGGTTCAGTCTGCATCGAATCCTGATTTGCATGCTGATGCTAGCAGTAAGTTTTTAGGGCCGGTTGCTTATTAATGAGTGACTACCTCCTTTTCAAGAGGCAAGTTGTTCCTGGTTGTGAGTGAACTTGTAATGCCTCTTTTCGTGCTTATTGAACCTGTGGCGGGTCAATAAGCACGCTTTTTTTTGCTTTCTAAGATGCGAGCTTGTCGAGTTTTTGCTCCATTTCAAGTAGAGCGGTGATGAGAGTTTGGCCTTGAGCATTGCTTTCAACAAAGCGTAATCCACAACGAAACCCTTCATCACTTGTTGCGCGATTACAAACAAAACCTTCTACATTTACCTCATGGCCTGACTGGTCAGACAGCATCAAGCTCAATGTATCGCCAACTCTAAAACTATGGTCACTGCATAGGGCGAGACCATATCGATTAAAGTCGACTATGTTCAATTTATTATTGTCGCTTGGTGCTGAGGATGATTGAGATTTCAAGGTGATAGAAATATTAGATGAATCATAGCGATGACAACGTCTTCGTTCTTGTGCTTGTCGACCAGCTTTCTTATTCATACTTGCCTCTCTATTTGCTTAAACTGTCTGACAATCCCTTGCTTTCAGTTTAGGAGAGAATTTAAGGTTCAGCCACTATCAAGGTCTCTATCAAATGTAAGGTGCTCAAATTGATCCATATCAAACGCTAAGGATTTGACAGTGCCACTTCTGATAGCAGTGAACTATGCTCCTAACAAAACAATCGTATTTAAGTCAGGAGCATTAAATGATTAGTCTTGAAGATATTATGACGACAGAGGTGACCACCCTAAGTAAACATCATTCAGTGTTGGATGCTAGGGAACTTATGAGTAACAAGGGGATTCGCCATATCCCAATTACTGATGCACAAGGGATTGGAATTTCAGCTACATGTGGTTGTCTGCAGAGAACGACCCTTGGCAATATGATCGTGACATTCATACGATTGCACGAGACTTCGATGGCAAGGCCTCTACGCTAGCGTATCGTTCTGAATACGCACGTGTTTCAGGTGATGACATTCACTACGTCATTGATAACGACTTTGAGCTAGAAACGCGCGAAGAGAGCAATAACAACTTCAAGGTTTTGACCTATAACGTTTGGAACCTGCTACCCGGTATTACCTCAAAGAATACACATCCTCGCCTGGATACCATCGCAGAGCTTGTAAAAGGCTACGATGCAGTTGTATTTCAGGAGCTTTTTGACCCGGTTCTGACAGCACATTTTAGAAGCAAGATCAGTGAGGAATATCCTTACCTGACAGACATTCCATTCAAGCTTGGTAAGTTACTGACAGGTGGCTCTTTCATTGCGAGTCGTCACCCGATTATTGATCACGATGATGTTGTCTATGATGCATGTCGAGCAGATGGTTGCTTAGCGTCTAAGGGCATGAACTATGCGAAAATTGATAAGGGTGGGAAAATCTATAACCTGTTTGGAACCCACACGCATGCCTACACGACAGCAGATGATATTGCGGTTCGATTTTCTCAGCTAGCGCAGCTAAAAGGTTTTGTAGATAGCAAGAACATCCCATCAGATCAACCTGTACTGATGGCGGGAGATTTCAACGTCGATAAGGTGAACTTCCCACAAGAGCACGTAGACTTTTTATCGCTTATGAATGCAACAGAACCTACAGCGTTAGGCGAGTACCCTTACTCTTACGCAGGCCCTGTGAATGTTTATGCGGATGATCAATACAATGAGTACTTAGACTATGTGTTGTATTCAAACGAGCATCAAGCGCCAGTTTATTCTCATAACAAGATGCTGACGCCTCGTAGTATTGAATGGGATCACTGGACCACTTGGGACTTGTCAGATCACTACCCTGTAGCGAGTGAGTTTGTATTCGCTGAGTAAGCCACTTTTTCTACCCTAGTTGCGTATTGATACCCACACTGTTTAGTGTGGGTTTTTTTCGTTTTGAGCGAGGCAAAAGACGCACGACTCGCTTTCTCCCGGCTGAGACATCGCGCCGGTATATATCTAATCTCTATTGAGCTTAATCTAAGCCAATTGTGATCTATTGAGGCGTTCTGCTCGTAAATCGTTTTGACCACTATTCCAATGTCTTGTCTTGAACTCTAATGAATCCATATAGGGCAATATGATGAAAGAGCGTAAGTTTCAGGTTAAACCCGGCACACATAAAGGAAATAAGGCGGCGCGCTTACCTTGCCGTGGCTGTACAAAAAACTGTGGAAACTATATGGTTTGTGAAGGCCGTCCATGGAGGACTCTAAGTGACCACAACTAAGTTATCTACCCGACTTTACGATACATCTTATCGAATCGTTGGCATCTTATATCTTGCCTCGGGCCTGTGGTGTGCGATAAATCCCACATTGTCCGCCAGTTTCTTGGGGATAAACTTTCAGAGTGAGATGGGGCTTGCCGAATTCTTTTCTGTCTATGGAGGGCTTCAAGTAGGGATCGGTTGTGCAATGATACTGTCATCATTTTACAAGCCTTACTTGGAAGGCGCCGTCTTTTTCGCAGCGATAGTATCGACAGGGCTAATAGGCTTTAGGTTGATCGCTTTGCCGCTTTTCAGCTCAGACACAAGCTTGTTAGGAATGGCTGTTCTTGAAGCGCTCATTGCTGTGCTGCTTTGGCGGTATTGGTATCTCATGAGGGCTCAGAATATCTTATTGAGATCTAAAATTTCCCGCTAACGGATATCTAAGTTTGTCTGCTTGGAAGGAGGAGCTGAACTCTCGTGATTCCTTATAGTCCGCTAAGTCACCTTTCAGGTGCGCAATTTAGATACGGATAAAACAGCCAGTTTGATCGTTGGCTAAATGATTCAAAATAAGCAAAAGCAACTCTTTCGTATAAACAGATACCGCTAAGTGATGGGCAGATCATAATTGACTTGTTTCATCTGCAGATCATTTGAATTGATTGGTTATTGGCAGGTTTCATATTACATTGCTAACCTTAGAGGATGCCTGAAGCGAAAGGATATCATTTCTTATGAAATATCAAATCATTAAGAATTTGGCTGCCAAGCTATTATTGTTTGCCATATTTTCGTTAGGGTTCACGAATGCGCACCCTCAATCTGTGATTGCATTGACTGCTCCAGAAAATGCCTTTGTTCAGGACATATCAGTCCAAGTATTGAAAAAAGCATACAACAAGATCGGTTATCAAGTAGAAATCCATAGACTTCCAAATGTTCGCTCTTTATTGTCTGCGAATATGGGTATGTTCGATGGGGAGGTATCACGTATTGGCAACCTGCATTCAAGCTACCCCAACTTAAATGCAGTACCTACCGCAATCAATATGATTAATATAATTGCTCTTGGAAAACACAGTAGCGAAAGAGTAAGCAAGATTAAAGATCTTGGGCATGACGTTGTTTGCGTAAAAGGAGTCAAGTTAGTAGAAAAGCTGGTTGAAGATAATAAAATCCAGTGCACTTTTGTTGTTAACACCAATCAAGCTCTCAGTATGGTCGCTCTGGGGAGAGTTAAATACACTTTACTGCCTGAAACTAACGCGTTGAAGGCTCTCCTAACCGAACCCTTCGAGAACGTTAAAATTGTCAGCCCAGTCTTATATTCAGAAAAGCTTTATCATTACTTGCATAAAAATAATCTCAATATAGTTGAACCTTTAGATAAAGTGCTTCGTAAAATGCAAAAAAATGGTGATATAGACCAAATACGCACTCGATTCTTAGAGAATATACTATAAGGAATGACTGCTTTAACTCCAAAGCTAGAATAATCAGTGTCTGAATTTCTATGACAATCAGGTCAAACTGGCATCAATCTTCAATAGTAGGCCCAGGCACAATGCTGCCTCGACACGACATCAACACAAGAAGTCAGTTCTAAGGGCCTAAACGTCCGCGAAGCTGACATTCACAAGGTCTTTAGCCACTTAATTCAGCCTCTCCACAGTCGTCATTGCCGCCCCCATTTCTTTCCACCCATTTCTACCAATCGAGACGCGGCTCGTCGAAAGGAAAAGGCGAGATCATTGGCGGACGAGAATTGTGCCAGTGACACGCCAATTAGACCCGTCGCCGACCACTCCAAATGTTCCCCCTCTTTGGTGCGAATCATGGTCGTCGCAAAGGAACTCGAGTTTCCCCCCTTCTCACTGACAAACAATTCTACATCTCCATCTCTGCTTTCGACTTGCGCTTCAAAATCGACAAATAATTCGTCGAGCGGGACTTGTGCCGCTAGCACCAAGCGGGTGCGAGATTCATAACACGCGTCAATGAGGTTCACGAATCGTCGCGCTTCGTTGAGGTGGTTGGCGCCCAATTGGGGGACGCTGTCCATAATGAGGACCGGAAATCGGTCGCAGAGGGAAAGATAATCGGCCGCGCCGAGCGGTTGGTAGCACAACTCGGAAAAGTCAAACCAGGCGCACCGGTCATTCAATCGGGCGACCTGGACGGTGCGACCGAAGCGAACTTGAATGACCTCAGCCTCAGTTCCGGATGCAGTGCCACCAAATATTTCTTCCAACTTCGCCTGCGTGTTGTTATTACTATTATTATCGCCATGAACATCCTTGTTTGACCAAAAATAGGATTGACCATCCGCTCGAGTTTCGAGTCGATAATCCTTAGTGGAACCCTCCATGGAAAAAATGTCGAACGTGTGTTTTAACATGTCTATGAATGGCATAAAAAGGGATCGGTTAATGCCTCCCTTATACAAGGCATCGGGGGAGCGATTCGAGGTGGCCACTACCACGACATTCCAATCCAATAATAATAAAAACAGTCTTTTCAAAATCATGGCATCGGCAACGTCTGTCACTTGAAATTCATCGAAACAGAGGAGTTGGGCTTCTTGTGCCAATTGTTTCGCAATGATGGGAATAGCATCACCCCGTGGGTGCTTCTTTTTGTAGACAAAGATTCGATGATGGACGTCTAGCATGAATTCATGAAAGTGGACGCGGCGTTTGGTAATTTTTGCGTGTTTGTGGCTGGAATTATTACAGCGAGAATCATCATCAGGAACATTAACCGACGCGTAAAAGAGATCCATTAGAAAACTCTTACCGACCCCGACCGGTCCATGAATGTAAATGCCCCGCGGTGGTGGACCAAAAGACCACAAATGGAACTTCTTTCGAAGAAAGGACTGGGCGGATGCCATGGATCGTGCCAGTAACAGTGGACTGCTGCTTTTACGGCTGCTCTCTGTCGGATCGTCGGTAAGCAAAGGTACTGGTGGGAGCGAGACAAGAGACTCGTGCAGGGCATCCAATTTTGCCGCCAGAGCGACTTGAGCGTTATCTCTCCGCACCTCCCCCGCGTCCACCTTGAGTTCATAAGCCGCTACCACGGGACCTGTCGAAAAGCTCCGCCGAGCGACGCGATGCTTTTCTATCATCATCTTCTTCGTCATGGAGTTAATGAGTTTATCAACCAAAAGGTTTAATACGATGTATGGGTATCAAATGGATTTGTATTAGAGACTAAAATTTCGGAGTTCAACTTGTACAAAATTAGCATAACTATCTCAAATCTAGGGCTGGAGTTTGGGCAGAGCGGTCATTTTCCATTGTCGATCCGTGCTGCGAATCATGCCTTTGGAGTTAAAGGATACTAATAAAACGCTCGAGGTAGCTATTTTTTAGAACCTGACCTAGGCACCATCAAAAGCTAAAGGTCTGCTTTCCTGTTTTAAGTAATGTAAGGTTTCGAGGAAAATAGGCTCGATTCTTATGACCGCTATTCACCATTTTTTGATACTGGGATAAAAGTTCGTATCAGTAATATTCAGCCAAAGCTGAGAGAAGTACCAAGGCCTGCTTTTGGCACTTAGCGGACGTCAAGCAGCGCTTGCCAACCAATAGAAGAATTGAACTCAGAAGTAATGGTATTTAATATGCGCCACATAATTATCTGTTTTTAACTCGCCGTTCTTTTCTCTTAGGATGTTGGTCAGCCCTTTGTATTCCAATAAACGTTTTGAGGACCGTTCATAGTGCAGGTAAATCGGGTCCATCACTAGTCCGATTAGCCAGCTTTGCGGCTTAATGGATAGTTGCAAGCGCTCTTCATTAATATCAACAGTCTCTAGTTTGAAACCAATTAACTCAGACCGATCAAGCGACAGGATTTCAAATTTGATCTTCTTTCCCGCTAGCAAGTGCTGCCAATATTTGATGACCAAACGATCAAAGCCTGCATCGGCGACAATGCGCTTGCTGTTATCAATGCTTATCGTTTCATGCTGCAGGTCTTTCTTTTTGATGTGTTCAATCTTTACCTGATTGTCAGTTTTGGTCAGAAGACTTGTTTGATTCGAGCGGAGGTCGATAAAGCTCATGTCGGGTATTAATTTATGCTTCGAGAAATCCAGATCTTTCTTCGCAAAGACCTCTCCGTCTGGCGCCTTGTATTCGACATATGCATTGTCATACTGATTTGATCGATTGAGGTTTATATAGTGGTGCTCTGAGTACAGCAACTCGTCACTGTCTAGCGAATACGCTTTGCCCTCAAACTGAACGACTTTGATATCGCTTGGCGCAGCTTGTAGCTGAGCGCAAAGCGAAGAGAGCACAAAGAAACTGGCAATTGAGAAACTGCTAATAGCTTGCATATTTGCCTCCTTGGGCTGGCAGATCCTCCTTTGGTGAAGAGGGGAAGATTGCAGTACACAGAACTCCGACTACGAACCATTCTAGGATGATGAAAATAAGGGAGGCGTCTGCAAAGTGAAGCGCGCCGAAGTGACGGCCTGCCAGGTATGAAGCGGGTCCGGAAATGCAACATAAGCAGATGAAAAAATATGGCTTGGCTAAAAACCATTGCAGCGACGAAAGCAGTGTGAGCGTAAACGCACACCACATTATGATTAACCACAAGGGAATTATAAAATCGTTGGTTCTTAACTCGGGGTTCGGAAACTGGTAAACGCCTAGATGCATAAGCAAGCTGTCGATCAGAATGCCGATACACGCGATATACAAGAGTTTTAATGAGTTGTGAGTCGATGCGTTTGTTCGAACGAAATGCACTAATAGCAAGGCGAATGCGCAGAGCGCCAGGTACCAATCTGATAAAATTGCCAGAAACCAACAGCTTTGGAATAACACCGCATTGAGGAGCCTATTTAGTTGTTCCCGAGACATTGAGTAGACTCCTTAATGGTGTGGTTGGCTATATCGCTTATCACTGCCTTATATGCGAGACAGGGGCTCGTTTCTATAACCTGGTTTAGCGAATAACATATGAGATACGCCGATAGAGCGCTCTTTGAAACCTCCTGCGCAGTAGCAGAGGTAGAACTCCCACATACGTTTAAATTCTTTGCTATAGCCTAGCTCTGTGATGGTCGCTGAGGCTTTATTAAATGAATCCAACCATGCTAGCAGTGTTCTAGCGTAGTGTTCCGCAAAGTCCTCTTGATAAACGAGTCGTAGGTCGCTGGCCTTCATCGATGAGCTAGTGAGAGCCTGAATTGAAGGAATACAACTACCAGGAAAGATATAACGCTGAATAAAATCGACGTTGCGTTTGGCGTACTCGAAACGCTGGTCTTCAATTGTGATGGCTTGAATCAGCATCGCGCCATTTGGTTTCAACAGTGAGGCGCAAGTCGCGAAAAAGGTGTCATAGTATTGCCAGCCAACCGCTTCGATCATTTCTATTGAAACGAGCTTGTCGAATTGCCCCTCTAGCTCACGATAGTCTTGCTTTAGAAGTGTGATTTTATCGCTTAAGCCTGCTTCGCTGATCCGTGTTTGTGCTAACTCATGTTGTTTATCAGAGATCGTGGTGGTGGTGACTTTGCAGCCATAGTGCTTGGCAGCATAGATGGCAAACCCGCCCCAGCCAGAGCCAATTTCAACCACATGGTCAGATTCAGATAGGTTTAGTTTTTCACAGATAGTCTTAAGCTTGTATTGTGATGCCTCTTCCATGCTTGCCTGTTCGCTAGGGAAGATGCCAGAGGAATACATCATTGTCGGGTCCAGGAAGGTCTTAAATAAATCATTACCCAGGTCGTAATGCGCAGCGATATTTCGCTTGGAGCCTTTTTCGGTATTTTGGTTCCAGAGGTGAAAGGCTTTAGTTAAGGGCCGGGATAGCAGGGCGAAGCCGCCTTCCATTTGATCTAGAATATCACGGTTCTGGACCATGACTTGCACTAGTTTAGTTAGATCCGGTGAGCTCCAGTCTTCTGACATATAGGCTTCTGCCGCGCCTATGCTGCCGCCCGTCATAATATCTAGATAACAATTTTCATCAAGAATATGTAGCTCGGAATAAAGCGGGTCATTGGGAGAAAGTGGTTCTCCGAAGAGTGTACGTGCGCCTGGTTCAACAATGACAATTGTCCCCGTGTGCAGTTTTTGTAGCTGCTTATGTACGAGTTTTCGGGCGACGCTACTTACACTGAATTTTGATTGCTTTTTGGCGTGACTCACTAGGCTTGTGGGACTCATCTCGATGTCTCCTTTACGGGCATTCGTTGTTATCTTATTTGCTTAAGTTAGGGTGATCGTAAAATTGTATGCGCTTTAGCCATAGCTTTAACGCTTGCCAATATATCCCCATGCTTACTCTTACGGTCATAAACGGAAATCGGATCAGTGTGCTGGCTAAATAGTTTGTGAAATCGTATCGCTCCATCACTAACGTGGCGTCAAAGTGCTTTTCGTTTTGTTCGTCGCGCTGGGTGTTATCCATATGCACTCTTAGCCCTTGGTTTGGCTCATCAAAGGTCCAGTGATAGGTCATATCCATAGGGTTGAACGGCGAAACATGAAAAACTTTGGGAAACTCATAGTGGTGATATTTTTGTGCTTTCAGGGCATACGAGCCATACTCTCCCGATTGACCTACGGGTAGCACATAAGCATGCCGTTCACCCCATGGGGTGTTGGTGATTTCAGCCAAAATAGAAACCAGCTTGTTAGCTTTGTCAAAACAGTAGTAGAAGGTGACAGGGTTAAAGACTGCATTGAAATAGCGGGCGTGGCACAGCATTCTGACGTGTTCAATTTCCGGCGCAGATAAACCTTGTTCGGTGAGATTGTTCGTCACTTTGTTAATGACGGCTTGTTTTAAATCGCCCGATTCGGGTGAGTAATAATCATCGCGACGAAACGAGACAATATTGAACTTTTCGAGTGAACAGTACCACTTCGATTTACACAGCGATTCTAACTCGTCTAAGTCAAGATAGAGCATAAACAAGGGGTAGCGAAACTGGTGTTTCTTGGGCAAGAAACGACGATGCCGTATCGATCCTCTATATATTGAGCTGTGCTTTATTTTGCTCACTAGAGTGTTTCTCCGAAAGCCTCTGCGACGCGAAGTCCGCTATTGACCCCATCTTCATGAAAGCCGTTGAACCAATAGGCACCACAATAGTGTGTGCGTCCATGACCAGACTCAGGGTTACCACTTATTTCATGATGACGCGCCTGTGCTTTGACGCCGTCTTGGCTAAAGACCGGGTGGCTGTAGTTGAACGTGCGAATGATCTTGCTGGGGTCTATTTCATTGGTCCTGTTTAGAGTAACTAGAAATGTTTCGGGAGCGTCGTCGAAGTTCTGCAGGATGTTCATGTTGTAAGTCACCATGGCACAATCATTAGCGCGCTGAGGAATATGATAATTCCAAGCCGCCCAGGCCAGTTTTTTCTTAGGCATGAGGCGAGTATCTGTATGCAGAGTGACGCTGTTGTCCTGATAGGGGATTGCGCCAAGAATCTCGCTCTCTTTTTCAGACACATCGCCGAGTAGCCGTAAGGCTTGATCGCTATGGCAGGCAAAGATGACCTGATCAAAGGTCTGCACAGAATGGTCGCTAAAGGTAATGGCCGCCTCGCTAGGGCTTCGTGTTACCTTTATGATATTGCTGTTAAGGTGAATGTTGTCTTTAAAACGCTGTGTAATCGGTGCTATGTAAGACTCTGAACCATTCGTTAGTACCCTCCACTGCGGTCGATCATCGACACTTAACATGCCGTGATTCTTAAAAAACTGAATAAAGAATTTTAAGGGAAACGATAGCATTACATCGACAGATGCAGACCAGATAGCCGCTCCCATTGGAACAATATAATAGTTTTTAAACGCGTCGGAATAGCCATTTTGTTCAATGAATTCACCTAGGCTTTGCTCAGTGTCGAGTGTACCCGCTTCCAAGCTCTCAACCGTTTGTTTGTTGAATTTAAGTATGTCGCTTATCATCCTCAGAAACTTAGGGCGGAACAGGTTACTTCGTTGCGCGAATAAGCTGTTTAGGTTGGTGCCATTGTATTCAAGGTCAGTGTTTTCACATCGTACACTGAAGCTCATGTCTGAATCTTCGCTTGTAACGCCTAGCTGGTCCATTAGTTTGATGAAGTTAGGGTAGGTCCAGTCATTAAAAACGATAAAACCTGTATTCACCGGGTAGCTTTTGCCTTGGCATTGTACGTGTTCGGTGTGGGTATGGCCGCCAATATAGTCGTTCGATTCGAATAAGCTAACGTCATGACGCTTACTCAAAAGATAGGCAGACGTCAGGCCCGCGATGCCTGATCCGATGACCGCAATGCGTTGGTTTGTAAGGTGCTGGTGAGAAGGGTTCTGATTCATTGCTGGTGATCCTGAGGGTTTGTCGTCGCGATTGACTGAGTTGTTCTTGTAGAAGAATCGGCCTGAGATGCATTGCGCGATAACTTGGCAAGTAAAGAAAAGCGAAGATGATCAGGTAACAAAGAGATCAGCTTCAATGTTCGAGTAAATCGTTGCGGAAAATGTATGTCGAAAATGCCTCTTTCAAGTCCGGAAATAATTCGACTGGCAGCTTCTTCGGGTTCCATGAGTAGTGGCATTGGAAAATCATTGAGATCGGTTAAAGGTGTTTTGACAAACCCCGGACTCACTAGATGAACGTCAATGCCTTCTTGCTGTAAATCTATTTTTAAGCACTCGGTAAAATATCGTAGTGCCGCTTTTGAAGCGCCGTAGACATGTGCTCTGGGAAGCGCTTGATAGGTGACGCTGCTCGACATCACGACCAGTTTTGGCGTTTTTCCTTGTTTGGCGGATTCGCGCAACAGGGGCAGCGCTGCATTGATGGTCGAAACAGCGGCCGTGAAATTGGTGTCCATCACGCGTTTGATACTGCTCATATCAATTTCGTCTGAATCGATATACTCACACGTACCCGCGTTCACGACGACCATATCAATCGACGGATAAGTGCTTTGCAGCTTTTCTACGACGGCTTGGCAAGCACTATCATTGGTGATATCTAGCGTTTGTGGCTCGCACTTTGATGGTGTCTGTCCGCACAACGCGTCTAGTTTATCTTCTGAGCGAGCGCTTGCTATGATTGATTTATCAAACTTCGCCAAGGCGGTGACGAGCGCTTTTCCAATCCCGGTGCTAGCACCAATTACCCAAATACGTTCAATATCATTCAGCATTGTCGGCTCCTGCTACTTCATAAAATATTTTAGAGTTTGGATAAGTTTCCCCATGACCGGTATGTGCTCATAGAGCAATTGCCCGCCATCAAAGTAGTCTCTGTGGTAGTGCACTTTGTCGTTGAAACGTATTAGGCTTGCCCCTTCAATCGTGATTATTCTGCCTTTATTTAGCTTCGGGTGAGCATATTTCATGGTCCAATTTAACATGGCATCATTGTCTGTAACCCACTGGTCATGGAAGGTGAACTGGCAGGAAAGTAAGTTCTGATACAGTGACGCGCAGTACCCTTGAAAGTTAGCTACGCCTTCTATCCGATGAAAGCTATCTTCGAATAATACGTCTGGTTCGTAGACTGCTTCAATGATTCCACTATCGCAGTTATTCGCATCGAGCGTGTGGAAGAGGTGCTTGAATCGCTCTACAACATTAGCGGGTGTTTCTGACTTTATAACGACGACTGACATGATGATTGTGCCTTTTTAAGTATGAACGTTTATGCTTGAACGTTTTTGTCTACCTTCTTCTAGGATACGAGAAGGCACAGGGTTCAGATCAGAAATAATTCTAAAAAAGCTCAATAGACGCAGTATCAAGTAAGAAATATCAATCTCCCACCAGTAGAAACCCTGCCTTGCAGAGACGGCAAAGCGGTGATGATTGTTGTGCCAGCCTTCTCCCAGGGTAAGCAGTGCAAGGAAAGCATTATTCCGACTTTGGTCTTTTGTCTCAAAGCGCCTTGATCCCCATACGTGACCAAGAGAGTTAATGGTGAAGGTGGCGTGAAACAAAAATACTGTAGAGATAAAGAAGCCCCAAACCAGAATTTGTAAACCATTAACGCCTGAGTTTGGTAAAGCATAAGCCAAGTATTCACCCAGCATGTACATGCCGATTGCGAAGAGAACGGGCACTAGGCTATCAAAGCGATTTAGAAAGCGGAGTTCAGGGAACTTCGCTAGGTCTTTTATGACACTGTAATCGGTTTTAAACCCTTCATCGCTCATGAACCATCCGACGTGACTCCACCAAAAACCATGAGCAATGGGAGAGTGTAAGTCTGACTCTTCATCTGAGTGCTTATGATGATTCCGGTGATGAGCGGCCCACCAAAGCGGGCCTCTTTGAGACGCTGAATTGCCTAGCACGGCAAAACAAAACTGCCAAAAGCGGTTGGCCTTGTAACTCTTGTGAGAAAAAAAGCGGTGATAAAACGCGGTGACCGCAAACATCCTTAGCCAAAAAGCGGCTAAACAGATCGCAATGGCGACGGGGCTCCAGCCTGTCCAGATGACACCTAGGCAGCCTAAGTGGACGGCAATAAATGGCATGCAACGCATCCAGTTTACGGTGTTGGTAGCGTGCTCCCTTTTGGGGTCAGGTGAGTAAGACTCAGAGTCAAACCAGCTAATAAGGTTACCTATTAGCCTTGTTGAGTGACCCGCTTTAGTCTTACTGCTCGGTGTATCGTTCATGAGTAATAGTCCAAAAGAGGAAGCTGTTCAGTATCAGCTTGTTTGTGAAGCGATTTAAATGCCGCTTTCGTTTGTGACGTTGCCAGGGCGTGTTCGACTATTTCTGCGGGGTAAGCGCATGCAGCTCTCTGTTCTTTAGTTGGTTGGTGTATTGACTTGCTATCCAAGGTTTGTAGTTCAGGAACATAGCGTCTTATAAACTGTCCTTGGGGGTCAAAGCGTTCAGACTGGCGTGTGGGGTTAAAAATTCTGAAGTAGGGAACCGCGTCGACGCCTGTCGAGGCTGACCATTGCCATCCACCATTGTTGGACGCCAAATCACCATCGACTAGCATTTCCATAAAGTACGCTTCACCGAGTCGCCAATCAATTAATAAGTGCTTTGTTAAAAACATCGCGGTAATCATGCGTAGTCGATTGTGCATCCAGGCTTTTTCTTTTAATTGGCGCATGGCAGCATCAACGATGGGGTAGCCTGTTTTTCCAGCCTTCCATTGTTCAAACAAACGATGGTCTTTACGCCAAGGTAGCTGATCTGTTTCTTTCTTAAACGGCTTATGCATGCTCAACCTCGGATAAGCGTACAAGAGGTGGCGATAGAATTCTCTCCATAGTAGTTCGTTTATCCAGGTGTTGACGCCTTCATTACGCCCTTCAAACTCGCCTTGATTATAGCTTAGTGCTGATCTTAAACACTGTGATGTGCTTACGATACCCGTTGCAAGATAAGGAGACAGTGAACTTGTCGCGTCGAGCGAGGGAATATCTCTGGCCTTATGGTAAGAGGCTGCGCGTTCTTCCATGAAGTTATTAAGTAGCTCGTGAGCGTGATCTTCTCCTGCGGGCCAATGATGGTCCCACCGAGAATCGACTTGAAACGTCGCAACATTCAAGTTTGGTGCTTTGACTGTTAAGGGCGGTTGTGGCGAGGGTTTGTTGACCAGGTGCCTGGATAAAGTCTTCGACTGCTTTAAAAATGCACGTTTAAATGCCGAGAATACATGATAGTAGCTTCCCTTCTGGTTCCTCAAGGTGCCCGGAGAAACGATGCATTGATCATGAAAAGATTGGCTGATAATGCCGTGATTACGTAAGTTTTCAGATACCGACTTGGCGAGTCGGCGCTCGTTCAGTCCATAATCTTCATTGTAGAAAAGGTGAGAAACTTTCAGCTGGCTGGCAAACTCAGAAATACTCGATTCCAGTTTTTGCATGGATTCTGCTGTAAGAACATAAAAGGGAACGTTAAGCTCGCTGAGAGCGCCAGAGAGTATTTCTAGTTGGCGCAGGATAAGAGATCGTTTAGCTGGCGACTCATTGTGGGCATCCCAGGTTTCTTCAGATATCACATAAACAGCAATGCTAGGCCCGGATGACATGGCAGCCGAAAGCGCCGGGTTATCATAAACCCTTAGATCACTTCTAAACCAGATTAGGTTGAGTAAATGTTCTTGCGTCATCTTATATTATCCCTTTTTGTTGCTATTTTATGTTGCCAATATCTTATACTACGAACCTTGTATATCATACGCAGGCCGAATGAAATTAGATCTGTTTTGCTACCGATATGCCACTTAAATAGGCGCACTCAAGTCCGTGGCGGGATTGATTCGTGGCAAGATAGTCTCCACTGAGGTGTATTTTTTCACTACATGTAAGGTAGTTCTCTTTATTGTCGATGGGGGTATTACTCGGCAGAGAATATAGCCAGCGATGTAAGTGTGAAACGATGATATCTATTTTTTGTTCGCATAGTGCTTCGAACTCACTCAATAGATAGCTTTCAACGCGTGTTCGTTCCCAATTAATTGTTTCTTGGCTCCACTCTTCGCCAGCTTGGACTTGATAGTACTGCACTGAATCGTCTGGCTTAGCACCTCGTTTAACGTGCTCTGGCGAAATTGACTTAATATTTGGGTGCTGTGCAGAATCTATTTTTAGTTCTGTACTGCTACGAACGGCCAAGAGAAGTACCCATTGTGGTTCCATTTTAATGTGCTCGATTAGAGGGCAGAGACTATTGCCTTTGGGTAATAGGTCGTAAGCTTGTTGAGGTGGCGTTGCGATTACAATGTGCTCTGCTGTGCAGAACAGCTGCTCGCCAGTAGGTGATTCAGTGTAAACCTGCCAAAGCTCACGTTCCTTTTCGAGGCGACAAACCCGGGTGGAAAAGTGAATGTTCAGGTCTTTAGCAATGTGGCGCGTGATGCTGGAGTTTCGCTCTCGGCCAACATAGTACTCTGGCTGATTGGCGCAGGGAACGATAAGCTCATCGGCCAGCCACTTATCAAGTTGAGCTTTAAATTGTGGTGTTTCGCTAGAGAAACTAGGGCAGCCGAGGTCAAACGTAAGGCTTTGGTCGTCAGGTAGTGGTAAGCGCTTTGATGAGAGCCTGCCGCCAGTTCCGCGTGACTTTTCGACCACCGCTACCTTTTTGCCTCTATGTTGTAACTGCTTAGCAGCCGTTAATCCTGCCATGCCTGCACCAATTATGACTACGTCCATAACTGTGTCCATAACTACGTCTGATTTCATGTCTCACCTAAGTATTAAAAGATTCTACTAACTATACGGCATAGCTCAGATATTGGATTTATGGGTTTACCCAAATAGTAATATGCTTTACATTTCAGGAATGATTCAAACGTAGATTTCTTGCAGGAAGGCCCGGTGGCTACCATCACTCCAGAAAACCAAAAGTTAAACGCCTTGTTAATGAGTATTGCTCAAAATCAAGACCGTAGTTCGTTTATAGAACTATTTAACTTAAGCTCTGCACGCTTGAAAGCGTATGCCATTAAGTGTGGTTCGAACTCAGCAGATGCCGAGGAGCTATTACAAGAGTGCATGTTAACCGCATGGCGAAAAGCGCATACCTTTAAGCCAGAATCCGGCACTGCGATTACCTGGTTATATACGATTGTTCGTAACAAACGTATTGATATTGCACGTAAGGGTCGCCCTGATTTGGTCCAATCTGATGACTTGTTTTATGAAGAGGGTGGTGAATCTCTAGAAAGTGAAGTCGAAAGTGATCTAAATGCGCTGATTGTTCGTAACTTAATCACAGCCTTACCTGACGAGCAAAAACAGATTGTCTACAAGGTTTACTTTGAAGGGAAATCACACAGTGAAATTGCAGGGGAATTGGACTTGCCCCTTGGCACGATTAAATCGAGACTCAGACTAGCAATGAAAAAGCTAGATAACTTGGCAAAAGAGCATATGACATGGCTAATTATCATCCTTCCGATGACCTTTTAATGCAGTTCGCTGCTGGGCAGGCACCTAATGCTTTGGGTATTATCGTTGCTTGTCATATCGAAACTTGCGGTTCGTGTGCCGCAAAAGTACGACGTTACGAAAGCTTAGGCGGTGATATATTATCTAGCCTGGAGCCTGAGCCGGTTGGCGCGAACGTACTAGACAATATTCTCGCGCGGCTTGATGATCCTGTCGCGAATGACAAACCTTTGAACTCAGCGAATCAGCAGGTCGAGATTCCACCGCCACTGAGGCGGTTTGTTGATAAAGACTTCGACCAGTTATCGTGGTCAGGCTTTTCAAGCAGCATAAAAGAGTTTGTATTACCTATTTCCGATGAACGCTACACCGCTAAGTTTTATCGAATCGCTGCAGGCAAAGAACTCCCAGAGCATACACATGAGGGCAATGAATTTACCTTAGTGATGCGTGGTAGTTTTTGCGATAAAGCAGGTGATTATCATAAAGATGATTTCATTTTGGCCGACACCCAGACTGTTCACCAGCCAAGAGCGCATATGGAAGAAGACTGTATATGCTTTGCTGTGATGGATGCTCCTTTGAAAATGACGGGCTTTTTTGGTCGAATGTTGAACCCATTCCTTCGTTGACAGAGTATTTCGGATTAGCCTCTTAGCACTTACCTTAAGTAAATTGAAGTGCCGTCGTTTAGGGTCATGCATTGCGACAATTGCGGGGTTTTCTTTCCATGGTTTCCGCGTTCTTACAAAGCCTCAAGGCATAACCTAGATTTCATCGCGAAGGCCTATTCCATCTAGGCCTTCGCTTAACACCTCATATTTAAACCTGTTCAATCTGTTTTAAGGGTGAGACTGGGTATTTCTATTGGTTCAAGAACTTCGCTAAATAATGTTGAATTTCACCGTCCTTGACTGCGCTATATCCAATGTACATATTATTGCCTTCTAATGCGATGGAGCCTGTCGTGATTTGAGTGCCTGAGGTCGCTACGGTTGCACCGATGAACTGGCCACTTGAATCAAATTTCTCGTTGTTACCACCACCGACAACATACACTGCACTGTCTTCATCAAGCGCTAAGTCTTGAACAATATTTTGGCTCGTGGTTTGCCACAGCTCTTGCCCTTGCTCATTCAATTTAACTAGGCGTCTGGACTTGTCGTTAGAAAGGCTGAGCACTACATTGTCTCGCCAATCTGCCTTCAGTAAAGCCGGGCCCGGTAGTCCATAACTTTGTTGTGGCGGGTAGTAGGTTTTACTCCAGGATGGTTGACCGTTTGGACTGATACCGGCTATGCGTGTTGAATCATCTTGTTGATTGTGCGCGATAACAATGCTGTCATCAGATAGGACTGCGAGAGCGGCTTGAAGGTAAAGGTCTGCAGGTAAATCAACAGCCCAGGCCAGTTGCCCTGCAGCATTGTATTTCGCTGCTTTTTCTGCGCCGACAATATGGATGTCGCCGGCATCATTAACCTCGATATCCCATGCTTTCTCATGTTCAATTTTAAGTTGTTTGACGCCATCTAAGTTAAACACTTGGGTGGCAAAACCTGTAACATATAACTGGTCTTGATGGATCTCTAGATCGCGCGCATCATCGTGTTTAGATAGCTCAATAGACCACACTAGTTCTCCATAAGTATCTACTTTAACGAGGAAAGAGCCATAGCGTTGAATGTCATTTTCGACAATATAGCTAACACCAATGGCATAGCTGTTACCGTCACTATCTAGGGTGAGATCAGTTATCTTATCGTCACTTCGATAGTTGCCTTTCGCAAGGTCAATATCGGTTGACCAGATTAATTCACCATCACTGCTTCGCTTAACCAGCAAAATATTTTGTTGGCGGTCCGTGCCTGTTCGGATCGTTGATCCGCCGCTGATTATTTCTCCATAACCATCGACGGCGACATTTGATAGCCACTCAACTCGAGATTCATTGCTACTGGCATGAGAGTAATATTGCTCCCATTCTGGTGTGATTTCATTCTTACAGGCAGTCAGTAGGGTAAGCGGAAGCAATAAAGATAATGTTTTAAGGTGTAGGTTCATACGTTTAATAAAACTCCATGTGTGTATGAAAAGAGGTTGTAATGTTTTAAAAACAACATTAGGTGTTGGAATATAGTGATAAAATTTAGTATAAGCATACTAAAATGTTATCTGGTTAACGGTTTTTTGTTTAATAAGGTGTTCTTAGCCCACTTAAGGTGTCGGGAGCACACAAAAACTATTTTGATACTGACACTATCTTCCTGAGCCAACTACCTATAATCTTTACGATGTAAGTTTTTTGCTGTATGTGATGATTCAATACTTAAAATAAATCGTAATAATTGGATTATGTGATTTAACCATTAATTATCCATGTAGGAATTGCTCTTATGACTAAGGAATCCGTTCAGCCTCTCACGAATAAGAAAACACTCAAACCCAGTACGCTAAGAGTGGGCAAACGCTATCGCTCATCGCGTGTCGACGGTCATTATGATGCCGTTGTCATTGGCTCGGGTATTGGCGGTATGACCAGCGCAGCTATGCTGTCTAAGGCTGGGTTAAAGGTCTTGGTATTAGAGCAACACTACACCGCTGGAGGATACACTCACAGCTACTCGCGCAATGGCTACGAATGGGATGTAGGTGTTCACTATATCGGTGAGATGGGCAACCCTAAATCACAAATGCGCAGAATTTTCGACTTTATCACTGACGGTGAATTGAAATGGGCGCCACTAAATAGCAATTACGATCGCTTCCACTTTGGCGAGGATGTTTACAATTTGCGCGCGGGTAGAGATTGTTTCAAACAAGACTTGTTAAAACACTTTCCCGAAGAAGAGCTAGCGATTGATTCCTATCTGAAAATGCTAGATGCCATTACGCGGTGCATGCCCCTTAAGGTTATGGATAAGTTGATGCCAACCTTACTTTCTCGGCCCTATAAGCTGCTCAAGCGTTTCGGCCTGCCTGACTACTTCAACAAGACGACTTATGAAGTCTTAAGTGGACTGACCTCAAATGAAAAGTTAATTGGCGTCTTAACAGGGCAGTGGGGCGATTGTGGTTTACCTCCTAAGCAGTCGAGCTTTTTAATTCATGCACTGATCGCTCGACATTACTTATCGGGTGCTTACTACCCAGAAGGTGGTGCCTGGAAAATAGCCGATACGATTATTCCTGTTATCCAACAGTCAGGTGGTGACTTGCTTACTTATGCAAGCGTCGAAAAAATAGTCGTTGAAAAGGGCGTCGCGTTGGGTGTCGAGATGTCTGATGGTCATATCATTCACGCAGATAAGGTTATTAGTGCTGCAGGCGTAATGAATACCTTTCAAGACCTGGTTCCGCAGGCGCTGAGCAAAAAGTTCTCTTATGATAAAAAGCTGCAAGAAGTTGAATCATCAAAAGCGCACTTGGGAATGTATATTGGTTTGAAGGGCAGCACTGAAGAATTGAAGCTACCCAAGACGAACTTCTGGATCTTTCCTGATTATGACGCCGATAGTGCTTTGGATGCGTTTGAGAATGACAAAGATAAGCCTTTGCCTGCGGTGTATATTTCATTTCCGTCTGCAAAAGACCCTGAATGGCAGCGAAAGAACCCTAGCAAGTCGACGATAGAAATCGTTGCGCCTTGTCCTTATGAATGGTTTGAAAAGTGGGAAGACCAGCCATGGGGGAAACGAGGCACGGACTACGAAGCACTCAAAGACATGTTTACCGAGCGTATGCTGAAAGCACTCTATGAAAAAATGCCTCACTTAGAAGGTAAAATCGACTATCACGAAACCAGTACGCCCTTGTCGACAAACTTCTTCTGCGCCTACAAAAAATGTGAGCTCTATGGACTTAATCATGACCCTTCTCGTTTTGAGCAAGACTGGCTGCGACCTGAGACGCGAATTCCCGGCTTGTATCTAACTGGCCAGGATGTGCTTAGCTGTGGCATTGGTGGCGCGATGATGGCAGGAGTGATGACATCGGTTAGTGTGCTGGGTTGGAAAAGCTACAAGCTACTTAATCGCTTTGGCTTGCGCGATAGGATTGGTTTGGCTGTGCCTGTTTAGGCGCAGCGCTGCTTGCTATCACGCCGATAGCTCTGGGGATAAACAGCGATGGTGTTTGTCCCCGCCATTGATTGTGTAGCAATCAATTATTGATGGGCCTCTTGTAGAAACTCAGCGCGTGTCTGTGGGTTGGTTTTAAAGGAACCTCCTAAGGCTGTCGTTGATGTTTCAGAGTTTGCATCCATAATACCTCGGGATTTAACGCAATAATGTGTTGCGTTAATTGATACTGCGACGTTGTCGGTATTGAGTAAGACTTGCAGCGCAACTAAAATTTGCTTTGTTAATCGTTCCTGAACTTGAGGGCGCTGTGAAAAAAACTTTACGATACGATTTATCTTGGATAAGCCGATGATTTTTTCTGCGGGAATATACGCGACTTTAGCTAAACCATCGATCGTGACGAAGTGGTGTTCGCAAGTACTTATCAGGTTAATGCGACTGACTTTAACCATTTCATCGACATTCATTTTGTTTTCGATAACCGCTATTTTGGGAAAGTTCTGATAGTCCAGGCCAGAGAATATCTCCTCCAAGTACATTTTTGCGATTCTGTGTGGAGTTTCAGCCAGGCTATCGTCTTGAAGGTCTAGCCCCAAAGTTGCCACGACCTCGGCTAATAAACCCTTAATTCGCTGATATTTTTGTTCGTCAGTGTATGGCGTCTGAACAAGAGGCGTTTCAAGTCCCATTTCAACTAAGGTGCTTTTAACTAATTGGGCTTCAGGGCTAAGCATGGGCATAGTTCTCCAAAGTTTCAGGTAGGATTGAGGCCTGCATTGTCAGTGATACTGAATCAGCAAACCGGAGCGCGTGTGGTTTCTCAACGTTTACTTTGGCGAAGGTGGTGTGGGGACTCGTGGTGCAAATTTGCAAAATTTCTTTTACAAGTCGCTCGAGTAATAAGAATCTGCCTTCTTCAACAAGTTGAATGATTCGCTTGGTAATGATCTTATAGTCCAGCGCGTCTTTCACCTGATCTGATTGCGCGGCTTTATTGGCAGAATAATGTAGTTCGACATTCACGACGATATCTTGTTGTTTAATTTTTTCTTCTTCATTAAAGCCGATGAATGTTCGTAAGCGTAGTTTGTCGATTTTAATAATCGCATTTGATAAATTCATAGTCCGTTTCCTCTCATTATTAATCATTACGAATCAAATTGAATAATGGATCTCAATTGCCATTGCCCAGATCGGTGTCTGGTTCACTTTCTAAGATTGTGTTCAGCTCTTTTTCAGATTGAAGCGATAATTGGCGAACCCTTTCAGATGAGATGAAGAGTATCTCGCTGATCTCTTTTAGCGTGTAGGTGCGGTTGATTCCTATGCCATATCGCATTCGGAGTATGGTTTGTTTTCGTAGATCTAAGCTCCCTAGGATGTTTTTTAGGTCTCGTTTGTACAGGAGCTCCTGTGTTTTTAGGTCTTGTTCGTTTTTTCCAATGAGTTCGTGTTCTTCAGGTTCTGGAGACTGTGCATACCATTCTGTGTTAGCGGTCGCATGAGTATTTAATTCGACATAAGGTGCTTTATTACTGATGTTATCTGGCAAACTCGCTCTAAACTCATGGCTTCTAGGAGGTCGTGATAGCTGCTGTTCTAGCTTTGCCCTCGTTTTGTCGGCAATTGCTTTATCGCGGAGTTGATCGTAAGGTTTACGAACGACACTTGCTTGCTTTTCGATAGCCGCATGTATGTGATGACTAATGGCAGTATAAGCATAAGTCGAAAAGAGGAACCCCTTACTGGGATCAAAGCGCTCAATGGCTTTAAGTAAGCCGATACTGCCTTCCTGCACTAAATCGTTGTAAGGCATTCCGAGGAATCTAAATTTGCCAGCTACGCTAAAAACAAGCTTCAAATTTGCAGTTATTAGTTCATTACGTTCGCTCTTATATTGTTTACTTAGTTTTTCCAGCGTGTGGACCTGATCACACAGAAGAAATTGGTCTGCTGTGTTTTCTTGATTGATGTGTTCGTTGATAACTTTTATCACTAGGTGGCGAGGGACTTTCCAAAGTGAAAGGTTTTTTTTCAGCTTTCTGCTTACTGCTTTCCTCTGCTGCTTTGAACCTTCGATATGGTCGATTACCTCAAGAGAATCGATGAGAGAAATGATTTTTAAATAGACACTTCCATCGTTATAGATCTGGGTTCTTAAGTATTTTTGAGTTTCGTTCTCGATTAGTTCGACCAATGACTTCAAAGAGCTCAGTAGTCTGGGAAACTGAGCAAATAAAACCAGCTGTGACAGGGCGTAAGACTCCATAGATTTATAGAGCTTCATTTGCGTTGCGATAGGCAGTTGTGGCAGCTGATTATTCTCAAGGTCATAAGGGTTTCCACTCGTATTGCTAATCTTGGTTTCAGCATATTCTTTAGCGAGCATAGGTGCTTATTCTCCGGACACTGTTTAATTACCTTTACTCGAAGAATGCGAAAACGGATCATAATTTTGTGTTTTCATGTCGTTTCGTTTTAGAAAACAGAACTTAATTGTGATCCGAATTTACAACCTCCCCGTAAACTGGTTTAAGCGCTCAAGATGAATGTCACCGACGCATGTTTAATTTGTAAGAATGATGTCGGTATTAACTCAAAACGAAATTGAAGAATGATTTAGGGAAGGTACACATTATGTCCACTCGACTTTTAGACAGGCTTTCTTGGGCCAAAAGTTTATCCGTATTGTTGTTTGCCAGTTCAACACTATTATTGTCAGCATGTAGTGACAGCGATAACGATAGCGCAGCGTCTTGCACGGGTTCAATCGCAGACATCGCTGACTGCAACGATAGCTTCGATACACTTTATGCTGCGGTGGCGGCGGCAGGCTTAGGTGAAACCCTAAGTGGTGGAGAGTTTACAGTATTTGCGCCGACGGACGATGCCTTCGATGCATTGTTTACAGCATTGGGTGTGACGCCAGATGAGTTCCTGGCGCGTTCAGACCTAGCTAATATCCTGACTTACCATGTTTTATCTGGAACGGTTGACGCGACAGCAGCTACATCCTTAGCTGGAATGATGGATAACACAACACCCACTGTTGAGACGTCGAGTATTGAAGTATCTGTCTCTGGCGATGATCTATTTGTTAACCGCTCTCAAGTTGTGATCGCTGACGTTGTTGCGGACAACGGTATCATTCACGCAATAGATAAGGTTCTTATTCCACCAAATTATTTCAATGTTGTTGAAACGGCACAAGCAGATGGTCGCTTTGATACATTGGTGGCTGCCGTCGTTGAGGCTGGCTTAGTAAGCACTTTAGCGACAACGCCAGACCTAACCGTTTTTGCACCGACTGATGATGCCTTTGCAGACTTGGTGGCAAATAATGACGCGTTTGATAGTGCCGGTGATATTCTTGCACTAACGAATCTTGGGGATATTCTGCAATATCATGTATTGGACTCTGAAGTTGATGCTTTGACCGCAATCAGCCTGTCAGGCAATACAACAACGCCGTTATATACCGCAAAAGATCTGGCAATTTCTTATGATGACCCAGACTTATTCATTAACACATCTAAGGTCATTGTTGCCGATGTCGATACATCAAATGGAATAATCCATGCGATTGATAAAGTCCTATTGCCACCATCAGCTGATGCTTTATCAGATGACAGTATTACCATTGGTGAGCTGGTGACTAATTTGGCAGGGGCTGAGGTGGATGCAGAGTTCACAACCTTGCTCGCCGCGCTTCAGCAAGAAGGCTTAGATGCTGCGTTGGTGGGGGATGGGCCGTTCACCGTGTTTGCACCGACTGATGCAGCGTTCGCAGCAGTGGGTACACCTAGTGAAGTGCTTGCTTTAGGTGGCTTGGCAGATATCTTGAGCCAACACGTAATCAGCGGCACAGAAATTGACTCCATAGCTGCCTATGCAGCAAATGGCACGGCTGTACCGACATTGCGTGCAGATACAGATCTTACAGTAGATATCGATATGGGTATGCTGATGGTTGGAAATGCCACGGTGTTGATTACAGATGTTGAAACCTCAAATGGTGTTATTCATGTAGTCGATGCGGTAATCACAGCCCCTTAGTAGAAGTGGTTATCTAAATCGATCTACCTTTGTCCCGCTTTGCGGGACTTTTTTTTCGAATTAGAGCGAGTCTAGGAGAGCGTTATTTTATGGCTACCAATACAAGTAAAAATGTAGATACAGAGCATCGCAGCAAACAAAGCACTACCCTAAGATTACCTTGCAGGGGCTGCCTAAAAACATGCTCAAACTATACAGTGTGTGATGGACGCCCGTGGAGAACAATGATAGCCATTGACTCATGAGTTAGAAATCGACACGGCTCGTGTAGAAAAGGCTGAGTAAAACAATTGTTACCTTAGTAGCTTGGTTCGGTTTAGGTTTCTGAGTAAGCCAAGAGCTGGCCTACTACCACTCAATATCCATATTGTTCCAATCTTTAAAACTTAACTTTCCATCTGCTTTTGACTCAACTAAGAGTTGATGCAGCCGATCTGCGACAAAGTCGGTCTTGAATAGTTTTTCTTCTGGAACGCCCGCTTGGTATGGCTTTGAAAGTTCGGTGTCTGTGGTTCCAGGGTGGAATGAAATGACTTTTGCTTTTGGAAAGCGACGACTGTATTCAATAGAAGCATTCTTGAGAAGCATGTTTAGTGCTGCTTTAGAGGCTCGATAGCTATACCAGCCGCCGAGCCGATTATCTTTAATGCTACCCACTCTTGCTGATAATACAGCAATCGTGGTCGCTGAATTTTTATTCAGTAACCCGGTCAGCTCTTTTAACCAGACAATCGGCATGAACGTGTTGGTCTCAAAAACGCTATGCAGACTTTCATAGTTGATATCTTCGATACGTTTCTCAGGCTTTATGTTGAGTTCTTTACTATGTAGTAAACCGCTGGCGATCACGATATATCGAATAGGTATATGACTGTCCGCTATTTGTTTGCAGCAAGCCTGAATCGAACTAAGCTTGGCGTCGGTTTGTAGCCATTCGGTTTTTGTTTTTTGACTTTCATTTCTCTGGGGCTCGTTCCTAGACAGCGCAAAAATAGTCGTGATGCTTCTATCTGATTGCATACGTTTAAGGATTGCGCTCCCAATACCCCCGTTAGCGCCGATGATAATTGCTGCAGCCTTGGATTGGTTCATTTTGTGTGACCTCAATGGTTATTGAAAACTGAGTGCAGGGAGTAATGGCTTATTGGAAGGGTGCATCAGCTTGATTCAGGTTTGAAATCAAAAGAATCGGGTGAAAGAAAGATTTACCTTCCAATGGTTTTTGTTGTTAACAATAGGGCTGTTATATAGCGAGGAGTCCAGCCAGGAATGTGTCACGCTGGCACGGGTAAAGCCTTTGAGAAAAATTGGCGTTGCAAAGTTAAGGCTAACAGACGGATTGATCGACGTGTTGGGAGTGTAAGCTTGTCTATCTGAATTGGATTCGTGATCGCGCACGCCAAAATAGTAGTTACTGTACGCGCTATCCAAATAGTTTAAAGAGATCTTTGGAGTCAAAAAAAATGGCCCGTAATTGTAACGGTATGACATTGCAAGGGTGAAATCTTGTCCGCCTGAATGGTTCTGTAAATCATGAAGATAGCTAAGTGTGTACGACAGTCTGTCTTTTTTGAGGCTTGTACTCAGACCGCCAAACAATGAGTTCTGGCGCCTCGTCATTCCGTCAAGATGCTTTGAGTCGTTCGGTTTGTAACCGACCGACTTATAGGTGATGAGTGCCAAAGCTTCCAGTTCAGCACTCTGATGTATGATATAGCTGGCACGAGGCCCCAAAAAGCTAAACCTAGTACCTATATAACCTATAATAGGCAGGGCAACCGTGTCAGCTCCTACGCCGGCATAATAAGAGGAATTGATGCTTGTAAAAGCACCGTAAAACCAGCCAGTCTGTTGTTTTCTAGCCTGGCTTTTTTTTACTAGCGACGTTTCCTTACTGCCGGTTTGATATGGCTCAGCATTCAATGAAACAGAGCTCGACACTAAGGCGAGCACAATTATCAACCTAAGGTAGAACATCAATTAATATCTCATTGCGTCGCAGAAATGGTAGTGCCCAGGGTGGATCGTACCCTGCATAACTAGCTAGTGAAATTGAAGAGTAATTATTGCTGTTGAGCCAGTCACTCAGTTGATTGACATGTTTTTGATAATTGCTTTCACTCCATAATCCTGAATAGCTAATCGCTGCAACTCGTTTCTCAGGAACCTCACGAAGACAAACAAGCGGGTCTGTAGGTTGAGGAGAATTGTTAATAGTGAACTTGTCTGGTAGCACAAATTTCAAAATCCAGCCTTGCCGTTCGTTCTCAGTCTTGCTCGGACTCGCAATAACAGGGCTGGTCATCGCAACTATTTTACCTTTTTCTTCCTGTGGTTCAGCGATGACTGGTGCTGTCATCGAAATGTCATTGGCAGAAACATTGGCCCCAGAAATATAGTCAAACAAACGTCTAAAGGATTGGTCGGTTGCATCACGAAAGTTGGGCTCATTTACGTAGGTTTCAACTATCATGACAGGTTCGTATCGTCTTATTTCGATATTGCCGACCTTCTTTTCAACGGTATAGCGAGCCTCATCTGTAGTGCGTATACCAAGTAGTGAGCAGCCTTCCAATATGAGGCTCAGCAAAGTTATTATGATGAGCAAGGGGGCACTGCTTCGTGCTTTATTCCACATATCAGAAATCACCTCGTCTTAAAAATCAGGGAAATAAAAAATAATATCTACCTAGTGTTTGTACGCTGAATTTTGCTTAGTGGATCTATATAAACGAAATTTTGTACCAAAGAGTGCTATTTATTTAACGAGTCAGCCCTCTTTGGCGCAGGTTGGTGCATTAGAGTGTGCCGCTTTATACAGCTTTATTGTTTCGGCTTCTTATAATAATGATGGCCCCCATCACAGCTGACATAACTGACCCTAACAGAACACCTAGTTTGACGCTGTCGTGATAGCTTGGGTCATGGCTCTCAAAAGCGAGTGTGCCGATGAATAAGCTCATGGTAAAACCAATTCCGCACAGTACGCATACACCATATAATTGAGGCCATGTGGTATCTTTTGGCAGGCTTGCGATACCTGATCTCACCGCCAGCCAGCAAGCGCCAAAGATTCCCAGTTGTTTGCCTAAAAACAGCCCAAGCGCGATACCTAATGTAATTGAGTTAAATAGATCATCAGTGCCGATCCCGATTAAGTTGACACCGGCATTCGCGAATGCGAACACAGGCAGTATCATAAAGGCAACCCAAGGCTGAATGCTGTGTTCCATTTGCTTTAACATTGGGTGTCCGTCTTCAGTGGCCACGTTAATTGGTATAAACCAAGCCACGATGAAACCCGCTAGCGTAGCATGAACACCTGACTTGAGTACGGCTGCCCACACAACGATACCGACAATAATGTAAGCCGCTTGTTTGCTCACCTTGAATCGGTTCAACAGGCCTAGAACAAACAGACCTGAAATGGCAACGGCAAGAGAGGCTGTTGATAGGTCTTGTGAGTAAAAAATGGCAATAATGACTATCGCACCGATATCATCAAATATAGCAACCGAGAGCAGGAATAGCTTGAGGGTCAGTGGTAGGCTTTTGCCGAACAGACTAAATATACCTAAAGCAAAGGCGATATCAGTTGCCGATGGAATAGCCCAGCCTTGAAGTGCCGCCGGATTTTGTTGATTTAAGCTAACATAAACTAAAGCGGGAGCAATGATGCCCGCCACAGCGGCAATAGCAGGTAGTATTATCTGGTCTTTTGAAGATAAGTGGCCTTCAATAATTTCTCGTTTAACTTCTAGGCCGACCAAGAAAAAGAACAGTGCCATCAAGCCATCATTGACCCAAAGCAATAGCGGTTTAGCAATTTCAAAGGAGCCGAATTGAATGGTGACGGGTAAGTTAAGCACACCTTGGTAGAAACCATTGAAAGCTGTATTCGCCATGATGAGTGCCGCCAAAGCCGCGAGAATTAATAGAATTCCCCCTGCTGCGTCATGCTCAACCATTTCTCGAAAAACTTTTGTCATAGGTAGGTCCTTGCTTTAAATGATGAGAAGACATTTATATGCTTTTACCTAGCTATGAAAAAGTCGAATATTCAGCTCAATATGATCGAAAAAAACTGATCAATTTTTTTTGGATCTTTAACCAAACGGCTGGGGGAAAGCATGGATTTAAATTGCCACTCATAAATACTTCGGATACTTCGAAGTATTTATGAGTGAATAACTTATGGATACCTAGGGTAGTTGGTCGTTAGCATAGTAAAAAAACACGGAGTTGAAATTATGCTGTACCTAAATGTAAGTGAGCACGTAATGCGTAACTGGAGCAGAACAGTCGATCTTTACTATTCCTTTCACCTGAGTGGCATTAACACTGATATTGAATCAGTAAATCTGTTGATAGAGGAACGCCAACAAGAACATGATAATAGAGCTCTTTACTACTGTGAGCTGAATATTCACCCATGTGTAGGGGAGCACTTACAGCTAGCGGTAGAGAGCGAAAATTGTGGTGTCGCGATTGAACAGAGCTTTGCCAAAGCAAAACGTTATATGCTGCGCCGCATGCGCGGAATTTCAGATGAAGCGGCAGCTAAGATGCTTGGCTAATAGATGAAAAGCTTCGTCGTGCTGCATCGGTAATTGCAACGACAGCCGGATGTTTCAATTTTCGCTCTGGTGAAATAACAAAGAAGTGTTCGCTAACATTGTTTATCTCACCAATCGACTTAACGTTATACATGCGCTCAACTTGGCTTGCCATGGCTGATGGCGCAGGAAAAAAACCTGCACCGCCTTCGCCAAATGCTTTTAGCAATGCACTATCGTCAAACTCTGCGATGACATTTGGTGATATGTCTACCTGATCAAACCAATCATCCAAGCTTCTACGTAAAGCATGATCATTCAGAGGGAGAAGAACGGGTGCCTCATTTAGCAATTCAGGGAACTCTCCTGAATGTTGGTGCCGCAATTCGTCTGTGCCAAAGAAAGATAAGCTACTAGAACCTAGCTCATGGCTAAAGGCTTTAACATTGAGCCCGGTAGGAATACTGCGATCAGATAGCACCAAATCAAGTTTGTGAACGGCTAAATCTCCAAGCAAGCTATCTAGGTCGCTCTCCATACAGACGATTTTTACCGGATCATCTAGTTTCATAGCTGCTTCGAGAAGTTTATAAGCGATGAGTTTGGGAATGGAGTTTACGATTCCAACATTGAAAGTAATTGGTGCTCCGGGCTGCTTGCTTTTGACTCGTTGAGTAAGCTCAGCGCCCAGGCTGAATATTTCATCGGCGTATTGCTCAACCATGCGCCCCATCTCGGTGATAACTAGGCCGCGACCCACTCTTTGAAACAGAGGCTCACCGATAGTTTCTTCAAGCATTTTCAGCTGACCGCTGATTGTTTGAGGCGTTAAATGAAGAGACTCAGCTGCTTTTGCGACGGAGCCTTCTCGAGCGACGGTCCAAAAATATAGCAGGTGGTTGTAATTGATATGTCTCATGCTAAGCCCCCTAAGGTGTATTGACTGACAATCGTAATTCATCAATATTGCAAGTTATATACGAAGATAATGTGATTTTAGATCGGTTTTTTCGATGATGGTTTGTTTAGTGTCAGCTTAATGTTTATTTTCAGTATTGTAGAAGCTTTCCTTATGATCGAAAAAAGCGACCGTTTAGTAAGTAAAAAGCTACTTTTATCGATCCCAGAAAGGCGGGATGATCTAAGTCGTATAAATTGTATTGGGGGATTTTGCTATGTTCTATGTATATTCACCGAGTGGACGGGCCTTCGCTGGGCCGTTGGAAAAGCTTAGGAAGGTTGAGAAACCCGCCAATACCTCGACAATACCGAGTTTAAATTATACAGAAGTAGAGCTTGAAGAGAATGAGCAAGCCAGAAGTTCCTATGATGTGCCCGTCAAAGCGATTTCTGAATATCAGAATTTGCTTAAGAAAAACTCACAGCAAGAAGCTGTTTATCATGCTTACCAAGTTATGAGCCAACCGGTCGTTAGTGTTCAGCTAAGCGATACATGGGGATACGTACTTGAGTTATTCGAACAGGTGCATTATCAGGTAGTTCCTGTTCTGGATAATAAAGGGCAGCTAGTTTCAGTAATCTCTCGCCAACAAATATACGCTAAGCTCTTGTCTCAATCGTCGGTTCAAATGGGGCGGGACACTTCATTATCGAGTGTTATCCAAACAAGGGGGAAATCTGTTGTTTCAGCGGATCCTGTGACAGATGTTCGTAGAGTGGCCAAGGCCTTAGTCATGTATAGCTTGGATGCAATCCCTATTGTGGATGCTGAGCATCGTTTAGTGGGGATTGTCTCCCGCACTGATATTTTAAGGTGTGTGACTGCCAACCCTCCTCTTTCAATGTGGTGTTAGCGCGAAAGAGACTTAAGCCCCCAAAGAGATCTAGGCGAAGATTTATCTGTGTCAGAAAATTCCTTATTAAATGAACGAATTAAACTGCTTTTTTAAGGGAATGTTCATTGAGAAACTGAGGCTATATTAAGTAGCTGTATGAAGCTATCGAATACAAACCATTCTAACTCCCTTGCTCGAGCGAACTTTCGAGACACCCCGCATTGCGGGGTTTTTTTATATTCTGCAATACTCTTAGCATAACTTTATGTTCGTTAAAATCGAGTAATCATTTAGCTAAAATCTGATTTTTACGAGCATTAATAGTTGAAATAATGGCTTAGCTTTTAATCGTTTTAGTTGATGATTAGTGCTGTCAAGTGTTGGATTATATTTTCCAAATTATGAGAGGGACTAAAAATGAAATTGAATCATATTATGGTACCTATTTCTCCAGGAGGTGGAATTGCTCCAAGCTTGGGTGAGCTTATCGGCTTGAGGAGTGACAATGATGAACCGCTAGAGGTTAAGTTTATTACTGTAATCGAAGACGCTGACTTTTCTAGAATCTCGGGTTATATGAGAGCCTCTCCTGCGACACTCCTAGAGCACGCAATCAATGTTGAGCTTGAGCGGCTGGATGCCATGATTGCGCTCTTAGAAAAAAAGCTTCCTGATGTGTTATTTGAGCGCGAAGTTGTAACAGGCGTGGCATTTATCAATCTTATATTAAGTGCGTTGCGGGGCCACTATGATTGTATTGCCATCTCTAAGCCTAGTACCAACAAGAAAGATAGTAGTGTTATGGGAAGCACTTTGATGCACCTGATGCGTAAGTCACCCACGCCAACTTTCGCGATTGGCCACCAAAAAATGTGCCCTGAAATGAAAATAGCCGCAGCTATCGATGTAAGTAACATTGATGTTGATAGCGGCTTGAATCAGCAGATACTTGATGCAGCTTTGAGCCTGGCGGAGTTATATCGCGCAGAGCTGCATATTGTTCATATCTGGCACCTTGCGGGTGAAGGGTATCTTAGTACTTGGGGGCGGCGCAGTGACTTCGAGGTCGGAGCTATGGCAAGAGAAGAAAAGCACTCTAGGAAAGAGAGAGTTGACGCCCTAACGGGGCATGCTAAGCGGCGTATTCGAGAGATACATTTAGTTGAGGGGCAGCCCAAGAATGAAATACCCAAATTCGTCGATGATCAGTCAATTGATATCTTGGTGATGGGGACTGTGTGCCGTTCAAATGTTGCTGGCATGATCATAGGCAATACCGCAGAGTCTATTTTGGGTAAGGTCAATTGCTCAGTGCTGACTTTGAAGCCAGAAGGGTTTGAGTCTCCTGTTGTTAAATAGTGAGTGATTCAATACCTTATTAGATAGGACACTTAAGATGAAAAATGACACTGAAAGTATTTTGATTTCTCGTATTTATGTCTTGGTTCGGTACTGCGTCCGGTTACTCTCAATATTGATGGCTGTCGTTATTGTGATGGGCGTTATTGATGTTGGCTGGACACTGTATCAAAAGCTCATAACACCGCCGCTGTTTATACTCACTATCTCTGATATGTTGGCAACGTTTGGGGCGTTCATGGCAGTCTTGATTGCCATTGAGATCCTTATCAATATTACCGTCTATCTACGTGATGATGTGATTCATGTAAAGATTGTGATGGCTACTGCCCTAATGGCGGTAGCGCGAAAGGTGATTATTCTGGATTACAAAGAGGTTCAACCAGAGTATGTTTATGCCACCGCAGTACTAGTCTTCGCGATGAGTGTGGGATACTGGGTAGTTCATAAACTACCTGAAAAATCACAGTAGATCATTGACTCTAACTATCCTGAGCGGAGGGGTAAATTCGTATAGTTATTTTGTGACCTGATTTTTAAAGGTGTTTTCGCGGAGAGAGGATACGGTGTCTTGATTAAAGGTTTTGTTGCAGCGTCAAAAGCAGACTGCGTCAGCGATTCACCCAGTCAGGGTTGATCGATCTGCAGCCTGTTGTTGCTAGAGGTTAAACAACCAGTTTGGCTTCATTGGCCTCTTCAGTAACGTCGAGCAAGGGAGTAGCTCTGCGAACTCGATTATGTTTTTTGAGCTTACGAAACAAGGTCTGGTTTACTTTTTGTAATGCATCTACAAATGCTTTCTCTGTGCTGTCTCGTTTAGTAGTAATAAGAATCGACGGGAGCCCGAACAGTGTAACCTTAACTTTGCATTGTTTATCAACGCCGCCTTTTGGGCCATTCACATCTTCTAGGTTAACGTTGATTCGTTGAATAGACCCTGCAGCCTTTCGATACATTCGTCCTAATCTTCGCTCAAGGTCGAATCTAACGCCAGGGCTAATAAAAGCTGTTCGTGTGTTGACTGAGATGTTCATATTACTCTCCTATAAGCTTGAATAGATGCCTACCAAAATCGGTATGACCATATATGCACGATCTATTTTGAATAAAATTGGTGATATAAAAAGCAGATAAAAATTTACTGGATGCTCGTTAAAAACATACTATTTGAAATTCAGATATTTTTTATAGGTCATAGATCCCAGCATCTTGTGGTTGACGGAAAGGTTGAAGTAGATATTTGCTGGTATATTGGTGCTCATGGTAAGTATTTCTCACCTATACTGTTTAAGGGAAATACTAGCGTTTAATATAAGAGGCCAATATCTAATCAAAGTATTGAATTATTACTTTTAAAGTCATAATTAATTTGAAGGCTTATATGGATAGCTTTGGAAAGGGCTGTTTTATACTGATGAAATTTTAAAAATTAGTGAGTATATGAATTTGTTTTTTAGACGGAGTTTTCTGCTTACAATTTGTGTGACGTTGCTGGGGTTTGTTCCTCCCTTTTATGCATTTGCGGACTCAATCATAGTAAAAGCCAATCCTGGCTACTACCCAGTTACGTATAAAGAAGGAAACCACTGGTATGGTATGGACACGGAGGTGCTACAGGAAATCTTTGCTCGCGCCGATTTAAGCTACGATGTGGTCTTTAAACCTTTTAAAAGAAGTTTGATCGAAATGGAACGTGGAGAGATTCATGTTATTCCTAACCTTACTAAAAGTAATGTGCGTTCTAAATATGCATTGGCTAAGCCCAATCCGAACGACATGTATTGGTTTGGTTGTGAGAGATCAAGACGCATACCTTCCGATCAAAGCATTGGATGATCTAGTAAAGCTGGCGCAACAAAGGCAGCAAAAAGTAGGCTACCTCTCGGGCGCGAGTTATTCGGAGTACTTCGATGATCGCCTAAAAAATGAGGAGGCTTTGAATGCTATTCTCTACTTCCTACCGAGAAGTGAACAGTATCGTAAGATGCTGAAACTCGGTCGAATTGTTGGGTATTTCTACGATGACTACGAGTTTGAGATGCTTAGGTCCTAAAACGTATGGCCATGAATACCAAGGCTTGGCGTTGCTTTCTTATCGTGTTGAAGGCTCCTGTACGGGGGCTTATATTGGCATTTCAAAAGAATTGGACATGATTAGATATCAACAACTTAAGGGAGCGTTTCAGAGTATGAAAACTGACGGATCTTTTACTGCAATACAGCATAAGTGGTTAGGTACAAAGCCTGTTTACTTTGAATAGCTATACCTTGGCTCCCCAACAATATAGGGAGCAGATTTTACATTTTTGTCCATAACGTGCTGTTATATAAAGAAAATATCTCTAGGTTTTTATAGGGGGCCTAGGGATTTTGCCTCCATATATTGCAAAAACCTCTGAAGCCCCCGTCTGCCGTGGCTTGTAGAGGGGTATCAACTTTCATTTCTAGGTCGATAGCCCTCAATCGGTGCCATTAAGTCCTCCAGTTTTGGCAGTTCGCCCGTCGGCGCGAACGTGTATGTACCCCGGAAGTTGATGTTCTCCCAAGCTACCGGTGAGGCCCGCTTGACTGTTTCCTGGTATCTGTCATTGCGCTGTTCCTCGAAGCTGTCCAGCAGGTTACTGAGTACTTTCGAGTTGAAGTAGATGATGGCATTAGCCACCAGTCGGGCACTTTCGTTCCAGATTTGGATCTCCTCATCGCTATTGCCTCGGAACCGGTCGCCGTTGACGTTGCTGATCGCCCGACGCAACTGGTGATAAGCTTCACCCCGGTTCAGCGCTCGCTGCACATGGTTTCTAAGGCTGGCGTCATCGATGTAGTTCAGCAGATACTGGGCCTTCAGTAACCGGTTGTATTCAGTCAGAGCCTCCAGTAACGGGTGGTTGTGCTTGTAGCCGGAGAGTTTACGCACCAACGTAGCTTGGCTGGTTTTCCGCTGGGCTAGAGAGACTGCGATCCGCTGGATGGTGTCCCAGTGGTCTATGATGCGTTTCGTGTTGATCGGCTTGCGCAACGATAGTTTCACGCGCTGATTTTCGTCTTCGGTGATGTTGAACAGCTCATTGATGACCTTGCCAACCCGGGCATATCGGGGGGCGAACCGATAACCGAACAGATCGAGCAAGGCAAAGTTCACATGATTTACCCCATGAGTGTCAGTTGAGAGCATGTCCGGGATAATCTCAGTACTGTTGTTCATCAACAGGTCAAAGATGTAATGGGATTCATGTTCGTTGGCGCCGATAACCCGGGCATTGATGGCCATATGATTGGCATTCAGACTGACCGCCGAGACGCCTTTGCTGGTACCGAAGTATTTTGAGGAATACCGTGTACGGAACGTCTCGCGCTTGGCTTCGAACTTCTGACCATCGGCACTGGCATGCAGACTGTCATCCTGGATGTTGTAGTGCTTGAAGATGCTCAGTCGTGTGGTAGCGTTGTTGATACGGTCATTGGCCGCATTCAGGGTTTCCAGCCGAAGGTAGTTCGCCTGGATAGTGCTGAGCTGATCATAGGTCCGATCGGAGATCTGAGCGATGCCATAGATGCCCTGATTAGTGGCATTGGCGATCAAGATCGCCAACAGGTCCACTTCGTATTGACGGCTTTTCGAGTTCATGCCCAGCACATGCTCGAAGTCGTCAATGAATCCGGTATCCTGATCCACCACGCGCAAGACATCGGCAACGCTGATCGCTCTCATTTGTTGGAAGAACGGATTATTCACCAGGTGTTTCTTACTGGCTGTAGGCAACCGCCAAAGGTGTTTGCCGCCTTTCGGGCGCAGTATCACGTCCCGATTGTCCGAACGTTCCAAGTATTCGCTGACCTCGTGTAACCGAAGGGTCAGCTCATCCGCCATACGCGGGATCAGTCGCGTCGGATCCTTGGAGATTTTCGGTTGCTGCGTACCCTCGACCAAGACCTGCTTCTGGTTTTTCCAGGTCTGTGGCTTCACCAGATCATCCTCTAACGCCCGATATCGAATGACTTCCGGCAGCATTAGCTGGCCGTTTAACCGGTTGGGAATCTGCAGGTACAGGAACCATTCATACCTGGCTTTATCTATACTGCCATCGGGTTTTAGCAATAGTGGTCGTGTGGCTTTCGGCGGTAGACGCTGATCAATGCAGGCATCGCCGAGCATATTGCCGGCGACCAGATCCAACCGAGCTTGGTCTAAGATCCGGGCTAACCGTTGCGTTTTGTCGGTGCCTTCCATGCGCAGACAGCAAAAGAGCGACCGTAACAGGCCGGTTCGCAATGTGGATTCCGTGTCCAGGTGTTGCCAGAACGCTTCCTCCGCTGACTGTTTCTGATTGCTCAGGTATCGGCAGACCGAGTTCAGGTCGTTGGCACTGAGAAACTGGAAAGCCTGTTGCTGTACCGCGTGGAAGGAAGTATTAGGGTCGATGCGGTCATCCACGAACAGGTGCAGGATCTCAGCGGCTTTACTCACGTTGCGGGCTGCCTTTTGCCAGTCTTGATAAACCCGTTCCTGCGCCATCTGATGCGCTCGTTGCTTCACCTGTCGAGTGTGATGGATGAACCCTTCCGCAATGCGCTCCAAGCCCTGCTGGTACCGAGACTGCAGATAGCACAGCAGGTACAAGCATTGGTTAGCAGGCGACTGACGCTTAAGTTTAGCACCGTAATAATCAACCCGTTCGGCATAGTGATGCTGGTTTTTCTGGGACAGAGAAAGCGAGTCGAGTACAGTCGTCACATCCTCCATTAGCGGTTGAATATGGTTATACACCGCCAGCTCTTTCTGCAGCTCGGTACCGGTGAAGTTGCGAGCGCTCCCGCGCAGCTGCTTCAATGTAAAGTGGTCTTCATCGGAAACCAGTGTCTGCAGCATATTCTTTAAGCTTTGGCTGCAAGCGGCATTGATCTGATCATACAATCGTTGCTGATGTTGATTAATCACCTGACTGACGATCTTCTGCAGGGTACTATAGGCAGGAATGGCGATCTTCTGGTGGGCCAGGTACTCGATTGCTGCGTCAAAGAGTGCGCGGGGTGCCACCCAGCTTTCAGCGCAGACCAGCAAATGTTCAACAAGCCGGGGTTGATGTTGCTTATCTTTCCAGCTGTTGACTCCAGCAATTGATAAAACACGCTCATAGATGCGGGATTTTTGGTCCGCTTTCAAACTAAAGCGCCGAAACTTGAGGTCTTTAAAGTGAAATCGCGCAATAAATGCCAAGTCATCCTGCATGGATTTATAACTCGGGTTGAGCAGGATCGGTTTGCATTTGAAGTAGCCCAACAATGCAACGGCAACACAACGGTACTTGCGTTGCCGTATTCTGGATAGCTCCGCAAGTTCTTTATCATTTAGCGCGAAGTAAAACCGCTGATAAGACTCGTTGAAGGAAGGAACGCTGTATAAATCCTCGATTTCCGCGGCAGTGAGAATTGATAGCCGTTTGTCTCTGCTCATTCTTTGACCTAAAGGTCAAAGAAGATAACAAATTTTTGGTGAATTAGAAATTAATAGCCCTCTACAGGCCACGGCAGACGGGAGCTTCAGAGGGTTTTGCGATATATGGAGGCAAAATCCTTAGGACCCCCGATTGGTGATCGTTTAGCAATTGGTCACGGAGTTAGAAAACGAGAAGCGCTAAAGACAATAAGAGATCTGCGACTTGGTGGCGTGTCGATGGCTAAGGTTAGTCGGTGGGGCTTGAGTAAGCATGATGAGCTTTGTGAGATAATTACTCGCATTACTGAAACATCCAGTATGCCAAAGGGAGCGCCACACGGCATAATGTTTTCTATCGTTGACTCTATCCATGTTGATGATAAGAAAAATATTCTACTAAAGCATGATGATGATGTAGTTTCGTTACCACGTAATGCGAGTATAGAGATTAACGGAAAACAAGGCCTGGAGCTGTCAGGGCCATATTTTGCTCTTTATACAGTGATAAATACCGCTGATCCAGATGAAGAAGTTATCTGCGAAGCTCAAAAGGTATTTGTAACTCCAATTCATTCTGCCGATACTCTAATTCCGGTTAGTAGTGAGTTAGAACGAGTACTGATTGCGAAAGCGATATCAAATTTTCAATATAACGCTACCAAGGGGAGAAAAATTCAGTTCATTCGTCCTTTATACCCTTATATATCTCCGGCTTCTGAGCGGCCCGTATTACCTTCTCTCGTTGTTAAATCTGGCGAATCTGAGGTGTTTGTAGATGTCGATTCACAGGTGACAGACGAAAACAGACCCGCTTATGAAAGGAGATTGGAAGCAATGAGCGAAATTACTGATATTATTAGAGTAGGATTACCAGATTCTCTTGAAGAATTTGATAAAGAGGCGTTTACTGCAATAAGTGACGCTGCTAAATATGTGTTAGGGATTAATAACCCCCTGTGTCAGGATAGTTGTCGCCTCTGTTAATTTTTAATAATTGAATAGGAGGCGGTAAGAGAATATGAGTGAAGCATTATTCAAAAGAGTTTAAAGAAGCCATTGTTAAGAAGTGGCTTGAAAGTGGGTTATCATTAAGAACGTTTTCAGCCCAGGAAAACATAAACCTATCCACCTTGTATTCCTGGCGAGATAAATTTCAATTACCAGGTTC
>NZ_LWEY01001346.1:0-885 GCF_001634935.1 Oleiphilus sp. HI0043
ACGATTACGCGTGTTTGGCTTGGATCAACAGAAGAGGGTAGGGAAGAGCTATTTTGTATCATAAGGTGGATATATTAGCGGTGAGCTGCTGAAGTAAGTTTGTTAGTTTGTTTGGAAGAAAGTGCATTCTACCTTGTTGCCTTTATACTTGGTAGTGCCTCCTTTATGCTACTAGATGTTCGGTGGAGTATTTAGTTTGCTGTCTATACTTTGTATAGTAACGGTACTGGGGAATAATGAAGTGATCAGAGAGTCTTGAGGGAATATCAATGAGCAGTGTGCAAGTTGTGCCACGAATTTTGGAGTTGTTTGAGCGTGCTAGTGCAAAACAGTTTGATAATTTAGGTGCTTATATTAAAAAGACTGATAATGACCTACAAAGGTTATCTACTCTTGATGGCTTTGTTTCTGTATCCATTGAGGCTAGTTCTGAAGATCTTTCTATCTTAATGTATTTAAGTGTTTCTGGAGCTTTTCTCAGGGAAACAATGCCTAGTATTGAAGCGCAAAATTAAACAATTGTGCAGTACCAGGAAAATTGGTGTATGGAGCTAGCTAATCGCTTTTTGGGAGACTTGAAAAACCAGTTGCTGCTTCATCACTGTATTCTCAGAATGGGCTTGCCTAAATTGTGTCAGGATGAGCTGTTAGAGCTGGACGCACCTGTTGATTACGAAGTTCATGAGAGGCTTTTCTTGGTGGATAGCCACCTATTGGCACAGATTCATGACTTGCCAATTGTCTGTCGTTTATTAATAAAACAGACCAATAAAGAAATGATATTTGCGGAAGTTAGTGAGGGTTTGGAGGAAGAAGACTGGTTTGAAGAAAGCGAGCTTGAGTTTTTCTAGTGTCTCAAGCTGCTTTTGGGGTTTCTGCCTTTGA
>NZ_LWEY01001347.1:0-1210 GCF_001634935.1 Oleiphilus sp. HI0043
TGAGCTGGTATATCGCGTTTAATTCTTCAGTGTTTGGGCCCTAAAATACTTGCCGTCAGTGACTTCGGCAATTGCATTTAGCATGTCTTCGTCCAGATCAGCTGAGGGGTTGACCTTTTGAGTGCCAAAAAAGCTTCGTCGGTAAAGCTCGTCGGCACCAATACCAATCGTATAAATAATGATGTCTTCTTGAGCTGCTAACTGTGCAGCTTTTTCGGGGGGGATCTCGCCAGCGGTATTCGCGCCGTCGCTAAGTAATATGAGAACGCGGCTATCTTTCGGTCTTTCCCTTAGGCGTTTAACACCAAGACCGATAGCATCGCCGATAGCCGTTGCTTTACCTGCCATACCTAAGTAAGCCTCTTGCAGTAGTGTGTTGACCGTTTTTGTGTCGAATGAAAGCGGCGATTGGATATAGGGCTCAGAGCCAAACAGTATTAAGCCGATGCGGTCACCTTTTCTTTGCGTAACGAAGGAAGAGACAACATTTTTGACAACGTCCAAGCGAGATACAAACTCATCATCTAATTTAAGGTCTGTTTCTTTCATGCTTGGTGATATATCGATTGCCAGCATCAAGTCTCTTCCACTTAGCGGGAGGTTTACTTTTTCTCCGTAGTAAGTAGGCCTGGAGGCTGCAACTATTAGAAAACACCACGCAAAAGCCAGTAGGTATTTACTTAGTTTGCTATGGGTTTTTCCTTCTGGTGCACGTGACAGTTTCAGTGCTTTTACTGTTTCATAGAGTGGAAGCTGCGGCGCTCTATAGTTTGTGGTGCTTTGATTTGCTCGCCGAGGGATGAGCAAAGGAATTGGCAAAAGTAATAGCGCAAGAGGCCAAACTAGCCCAAAGTTAAGTGCTTCTAAGAGATTATCAAGCATGACGTAGGCCTCGAATCCATTTTTCGATTAGCATCAATTGCTCGGTATTTATACGAGGGCAATTCCGTTGGTAAATCTCGTGACAGAGGATGTCTAGTAAGTCGCTCGGCAGTATTACTTTGTTTTGCGTTGTGTTGAGAGTATCGCCCCATTTGTCAGCGGTGTCGCTAAGGTGTGTAGTAGAGCTTGAGTTCCCGGCAAGGCATCGCTTTAGGAGTATGTTTATTTCGGTAGCTAGCTCGAAGTTATCCCAACTTTTTGAGTTGTGGGTTATTGCTTTAAGTTCAAGTAAGGCTACCCTGCGCCAGGCATTCCGTTGTCTATGTCT
>NZ_LWEY01001348.1:0-937 GCF_001634935.1 Oleiphilus sp. HI0043
CCGAACAGCTTTCCTCTGCAATTTCAAGAACCGACTTAAGTATGCAGGAGCGTCTGGAGCTAACGATTCAGTGCTATTTATCTTTTGCGATGGAGAACGACACCCAATATGAGTTAATGTTCGGTAGAGAGCTATGGCGCGATAACCCTTCGCCCCGTTTGCAGCGAACAGCCAAGGATTGCTTTCGTGCCTATGCGCAGCTGCCCGAGCAGTTTCATCAACAAGGTTTGTTAAAAGCAGATGATGACCCACTTCGACTAGCACAGGTGATGTGGTCTACTTTACATGGCTTGATTAAAATATCTCATGATGGCATTGTGGTTCGTAAGGAAGATTTAGCTGACATATCACGCTATGCTCTCGCTCATCTCATTCCCGTAACTACAAGCTCGTAAACCAGAAGAATAAAGGTTTAAAAAGGATAAAACAATCAGCCAGCCTTTGCGTGTTTATGCAGGTGAACAGGCTTTACAACATGTGCGTGCTCAGGGCTTAAGTCCGTTCGATATCAAAGTGTTATTAGGTGCTTCAAGTGGGCCGAAATGGTTGGTATTACATGGTATCGATTGTTTCTTGCAGCAATTTTTTAAGGCCAGCGAGTCGGACTTGGAGCTACTAGGTACGTCTGCAGGTGCCTGGCGCATGGCAACTTACGCTCACCAAAATCCTGAAACAGCATATCGAAATTTAAGCGAAGCCTATATTGAGCAAACGTATTCGGCGAAACCCAGCGGCAAAGAAATTCAGGAAGGTTGTAGAAAGGTAATTCACCAGCTGTTGGGAGAACAAGGTGCAGAGGCGGTGCTTGCGACGAAGGGGCGGCACCTTAATGTGATTGCGACGCAATGTCATGGCTTGACCGCTAGCAAAAATAAACACCTCAAATCACTCGGCTATGGCTTAGCTGCGATAAACAATCGCTGCTCACGAAAAACAC
>NZ_LWEY01001349.1:0-1925 GCF_001634935.1 Oleiphilus sp. HI0043
GAACTAATCAGAGGGTGAATATCTCTGCCGTCAAGCGAGCTAGCTGGAGAAAAGAAAGGGCCATTAACCTGTGTGGGAAACTCAATCGTCTCGGTATCGGGTGCGTGTTTACCAATATCTTGCAGTAAACCAGCGACGAACAGCAATCTTTGGTTAGCTTCTGTGAGGCCAGCTGACCGGCCAATCAATAACGCACACCAACTGCAAAACAAAGCCCTTTCGAAGTCGATTTGCGAACAAACATGGACACGAGTAAGTGCCTTCATGATCTCAGGAAATTTTTCAAGCTCATTGCAAAAGAAAACCATTTTTGGCCAATATGAATTGGCTTGGTTTATTTTGAAAAGCGTCGGATGGGAGTCAATAAACATCCGGTATTCGAGAAGCAAGCTTGCTGCGCTGATATAATAATTACCGCCAAGGTAATCAAAACTGCTATCACTCATGGCACTAAATTTCCAGGACAATGTTCGAAAAAGGTATGATTTAAAGATAGGCTACAAGCCCTATATATTCAAAGACGAAAGCGTGATAATTTACTCGTTTTATATATTTGAACGTTTAAGACTATTGCTTGTCTTACTTGTCTCCAAGTTCAGAAACACGCGCTAACAATTCAAAGAGAGATCTCCCTGCATGCATGATGATGTTAAAAACTATTACGGGAAAGTATTAGAAAAAACCGAAGATCTTAAAACCAACGCCTGCTGTACAAGCGCTGGTTTACCTAGACATGTAAAGACGGCATTAGCCAAGGTTCATGATGAGGTACTAGCCCGTTACTATGGCTGCGGTCTAATTGCCCCACCCGTGCTTGAAGGAATGCAGGTAATGGATCTTGGCAGCGGGTCTGGCAGAGATTGCTACGTTCTATCCCAATGGGTTGGCGAACAAGGCCGTGTCTTAGGTATCGACATGACAGAAGAGCAGCTTACCATTGCACTTGAGCACGAATCTTACCATGCCGAGAAATTCGGCTACGCAAGCAAGAATACAGAATTCAAGCTGGGTTATATCGAACGTTTAAACGAACTTGGCCTTGAAGAAAACAGTTTTGATATCATCGTATCAAATTGCGTTATCAACCTTTCACCAGACAAGGAAGCCGTATTGCGAGAAGCCTATCGAGTACTAAAACCAGGAGGTGAGCTTTACTTCTCTGACGTCTATTCAGACCGGAGAGTTCCCCAACACCTTGTTGAGGACCCAGTCCTATACGGCGAGTGTTTGAGCGGCGCACTTTACTGGAACGATTTTGAAAACCTAGCTAAAAAAGTCGGTTTTTTGGACCCGAGGCTTGTAGAAGACGATGTCATCACTATTGAAAATGAATCGGTGCAAGAAAAAGTCGGCCATATCGGTTTTTATTCGGCAACCTACCGTTTATTTAAAATAAAAGACCTTGAACCGCACTGTGAAGATTATGGCCAGGCTGTTATTTACAAAGGCGGTATCGAGCACTTTGAACACGCTTTCGTTCTTGATAAGCACCATATCATCGAAAAAGGTAGGATTTTCCCTGTTTGCGGCAATACCTGGCGCATGCTGAATGAAACACGATTTAAAAAGTACTTCGAGTTTATTGGTGACTGGAACACTCATTACGGCATTTTTGAAGGCTGTGGATCTAGCTTACCCTTCGATGGTGACCCTATATTCGAAACAGGTGACGGCGGCTCTTCTTGCTGCTAACTTGAGCTAGCGCTCTATCTGAAGAGCTAAGCTATAACTATCCGCTTAGCTCTTCACCTCCTCTTCAACGCTCTAATATCTAGACCATTTTCGATCATATACTCTTGCATATCTTTCGCGTACATAATCCACCCTTTCGGGCTTAAATGAATTTCATCATCCCAATATTTTGCTGCTGACAAGTCTACTCCCCGACCAAAAGCATCATAACTTAGCGTATTCTGATATTGCCC
>NZ_LWEY01001350.1:0-1154 GCF_001634935.1 Oleiphilus sp. HI0043
AATGAACCTGCAAACCAGCTTCCTCACCCCTCCCTTTGGCTTTAGTTTGTTCTATTTAAAGGGTGTGGCACCGCCGAGCATCAAAACCAGTGATATCTACCGTGGTGTAATGCCATTTATTGCGATTCAGGTAAGCGTTCTTTTGGTCTTATTGATCAAACCAGAATGGTTCGGACTTTAAGTAGAATCTTATAAGCCAAGCCTAAGTTTGTGAACTAGTCAAAAATTTCGTTTATTTTTCCTCTCATGGTCTATTCTTAAAAGTAGGACTTAATAGCGCTTATCAAAACGGGATTGAAATGATGGTTACCACCTGCCCTCAGTTTACTGAGCTAGACAATGAAATAACGCAAGATTTTGCAGAGTGTTTACAAGAGAATATTGAGCAGATCGAAGCTTGTATCGCATTACTTGATAACTCAAAAGATCCGGAACTTGTTCATCGCCTTTTTAGAGACATTCACTCTCTAAAAGGTAATTGCCGTATGGTATTTCTCGACCCGTTAAGGTTGCGCTGATAACCAGTAATGCGAGCGCAAACTCATAACCGTTAGTTGCCATAAAAAATCCATTTTCAATGTGAGCCGTGACAATCGCCACAATCATAGTGATTGCCAGTACCAAGGCCGCTGGACGAACCAAAAAGCCAACTATCAGCAATAAACCGGCGAAGAATTCGGCACTCCCTGCAAGCCCTGCCATCAAGATACCGGGCGATAATCCAATCGACTCCATCCAACCCGCCGTTCCATCCAATCCATAGCCACCAAACCAGCCAAATAGTTTCTGACTGCCGTGTGCGGCGAATGTGATGCCCGCGCCAATTCGGATAGGTAGCGTGTCTAGGCCCGCAGTCGTTGTGCTGATTTTGTTGAATAGTGCTTTCATGGCGTGTTTCCTCTGTGTTTTGATTTGATGAAATAAGTGTATCGCGCTGAAGAACTTCCAATAAGCGCCAATATCTGTTTAGAATGATCTAATAATTAGAACAATCTTTATGGAACCGTAATGATTAGAAACCCGATCACTATTGAAGCCTTAGAAACCTTAGATGCGATAGATAGACGAGGAAGCTATGCAAAAGCATCTGAAGAATTGAACAAAGCCACCTCGGCCGTTTCTTATGCTATTCAGAAGCTCGAAGAACAATTGGG
>NZ_LWEY01001351.1:0-876 GCF_001634935.1 Oleiphilus sp. HI0043
ATATTCTTTAGCCGGGATATCTGATTGGTTGGCACCAAGCTCGATTTTAGCGCTTGGTGCCTTTGCACAATAAACTTAGTACAGTGCTAACTATTGGATTATCGTTTCAAGAGCCCAGGTGTTTAGCGTTCCTGAGTTGGTGATCGTTGCTTTATCCTCTACTTTGAGTGTCCAGACACCTTGAGTAGACTCACCGTTAAATGCGCTTAAGGCGTTGTGAGGAATAACTGTGCCGCCGATACCGGGGGAAGAGTTACAAACGTTCTCTACAGCGGAGCTTCCCTGATCATCGAATGTTGCGTCGACATCATCGTTGGCGCAACCGAAATCGAACCAGCCGCCGGTTGTTCCAGGTCGGTCCATAATTACAACAGATGTGCCTGCAGGGCTTGTGAGCGTTAGGATCAGGTCTCCTGGTCGGCCATGCGATATATCAATCATAACATTAAGGTCAGCTAACTGACGGTCATCGGATATAGTCATACTGGTTGAGTTCGATGATGACCCCGCATCCAGTCCTGGGCTTGCACTAAATGTTTTAACAAGTGGAATGACTGTGACGGTGCGGGTTTGGGTTAATGCGCTATTCCCCGCCGCGTCAGTGACATTAAAGTGAACTTGATAACTGCCTGGTGTCGACATATCTAGCCCGCTTGTATCAATACTTACGTTCGATGATATGTCGCCATCGATGTTATCAGTTGCTGAAACCCCCAGGTCGCTATAAACATGTCCTTGAATAACTTCAACTGGATTGTCTCCTAGTACTGAAATACTAGGGGGGGTGGTATCGACTACATGTACTGTTCTCGTCACGGTTGTAGCATCGTTACCTTGAGCATCGGCGACATCATAGCTTAATGTGTAAGTTCCAGC
>NZ_LWEY01001352.1:0-1580 GCF_001634935.1 Oleiphilus sp. HI0043
CTCGCCCGGTTAAGTTTGGTGGAGTTCCTATAGCTATTTTATTTATCCTAACTATTGCGACGGCTGTCACCTTTCATAGCGTCTTACACATCCCACCGGTATTTGGCATGCTCACAGGCCTTGCCTACCTTAAATTCTACGGTTACTTCCTCAACCAAAAGTCCAAATCCTGGAACCACGGCTCTGAGTACCCTCCCGGCGCGAACCAAGACCCTTATGACTTTGATGTATTCTCTAAAATCGCCCATGCTGAGTGGGACACGCTATTCTTTTTTTATGGCGTCATAATGGCTGTTGGAGGCCTGGGATTCCTTGGCTACCTTGGAATTAGCTCTGAGTATATCTACGGTGAATTTGGCGCAACAAACGCTAATATCATGGTGGGTGTCTTATCTGCTTTAATTGACAATATCCCGGTGATGTACGCCATTCTAACAATGAACCCTGACATGCCACACGTACAGTGGCTATTGGTCACACTGACCGCCGGTGTTGGCGGCAGCCTGTTATCAATCGGTTCGGCCGCAGGTGTCGCTCTAATGGGCCAGGCTCGGGGAAAGTATACCTTCTTCAGCCATTTAAGATGGACGCCAGTCATCGCGCTCGGCTACGCTGCCAGCATCTGGGTACACCTATTAATCAACAGCTAATGCTATAAGAATTTTTTATAGACTTGCTAATGCCACCACTCTACACCTATAAAACTCCCCCCTTCAATAAACTGACATACATCAAACTCCAGAGTACACCTGTAAGTTTATATTGACAAACAACACCCCCTTCTATAACGTCTATATCTAAGAGTACAACTGTTCTCCTAAATTACTACCACTCTCGAGGAAAATTATGGACACACTCAGCCAGAAACGACCATTCAATGATGTTGCGTCTTTAAAGCAACTGCCTCGGAAAGTAGCAGATCTTTTCAAGAGCACTGCTGGACTAAACAAACGAGCGAGCGAAGTTATTGATGAACGCTCCCCTACCATTAATGCACGCATTAGCCGGATAGTCAAAGAGACACACGATACCAAAAGTTATTACTTCAAAACTAAACAGTCTTTAAATCATCACAGCGCTGGCTCTCATATTAATATAAAGTTCGACAATAAAGGCGAAACCGTTGAAAGAACATACACCTTGTCTTCACAGCCAGAGCTAGGCTTTGATCATGCACAACAAAACGAGTACGCCATTACGGTTAAGTGCATAGAAAAAGGATTAGCTTCAAACTGGCTATTCTCACAGCTTAAAGTTGGAGACGAAATCAATGTCAGTAAGGCGCAGGGACAATTTGTATTACCCTACCACCCTCCAGGAAAGATTCTTTTTCTCTCTGCAGGAAGCGGCATAACTCCCGTCATGTCAATGCTTCGCTACCTGTCAAAAACAGGTAACCGCAGTGATATTGTGTTTATAAATTACGCTAAGTCAGCCAAAGATCTTATTTTTAAAAAAGAGATTGAAGAGTTNACAAGCAGTCGCTCAAATATTAATAGTCAGTTTGTGCTAGAAACTGGCTCACGCGGAAAGAAAAGCGGCCTAATAAATAGTTCACAACTTCAATCACTCGTTCCTGA
>NZ_LWEY01001353.1:0-1200 GCF_001634935.1 Oleiphilus sp. HI0043
TGTAATATTACGATGATAGTAGTAATGAACAAACGCAAAGATAGCGCCGATACAGGCAATAGAAATTGCGCTCCATTCGAGAATGGTATGTAGGATAGCTCCCTGCAGCGCTTCCAGCATCGAGCTTTGTGTTGTCACTATATCGACTTTTGTCGGCGCAGCGCCAAAGTCAATTCCTAGCATATTAGGTAAAAAAGGTAGAGTGCAGAGAAAAAATAGCCCAATAGTCAGTTTTTTGGGAGACGTCATTCAAACTTCCGAAATATGGTGACGTGGTGCGATGGCATTAAAGAAGTATAGTAGAAATGTCTTCAAGTTCACGTCAGTATGCAAATAATAGGAAAGTCGCTATGCTTTGGTTACACTGAACAAATGGATAGTCTTGGTATGCTTTTGTTTTTTGGGTGCAACTAGCCAAATTGGGTTTAGATGAATTATGAGCGAACAAGCAAAAGCGCTGATTACCGAAATATTTGATGCAGCTTGTGTTAAGCAGTTTGAAAGCTTGGGCTGTCAAATAGAAGTAACGGATAGAAGTTCATATTCCCGAGAAGTGATGGCTTCGTATATTACGGCAGGCTCTGAAGACCTGACAATTTCTTTGCTATTAAAAACACCGCGTTTACTATTAGCGTAAACTATGCCGATAGTTGATGTAGATAGAATTGGTGACCCAAGTTTTCAAGAAGATTGGAATTGTGAATTGGCCAACCGTTTTCTAGGTAGAATAAAAAATAGCTTGGTGCAGCATAATTGTCGGTTGGCTATCGGTTTGCCCGAGGTGATGAGTAAGTCAGATATGAAACACTTTCACTGCGATGGTGAAGAGATTGTTCGTCACTTTTCCATTAGCAGTGAAATAACCGATAGCGTGATGGACTGCCACCTATACGTAGACTTCCACAACGATGCTCTTTATTTAACTGAAGGCCGTCGACCAGTTGAGGACCAAGGTAACGAGGGCGACTTGGTAATCCTGTAGCGCCTAGCTATTGGGCCAAAACGAACGTTATAAATCGTCCCACCACTCTTTAAGCTCTGCCTCTAAACGCTTTTTCTCCTGATGATCTTCAATTGCTCTTCTTGCTTGGGAGCGGCGCTTTGCACGATCTTTTTTCTTTGATTCGCTTTGCTTTTGATGAAGTTCGTGAGCGATATCCATAAAGTCTACATGGATGGCTTCCAGAGAATTTTCTTGCT